>NZ_JBQSWK010000021.1:0-69113 GCF_052377065.1 Brachybacterium sp. AOP42-C2-15 | reverse complement strand
AACGCCTTCAGTGCTGCGAACACGCTGCCCAACACCATCTGGCTGCTGGTGGGCGGCGGCACTCTGAACGCGATCCTGGTGCCCGCGATCGTCCGCGCGGTGAAGCGTCCGGACCGCGGCAGCGACTACATCTCGCGCCTGATGACCCTGGTCGCGGTGGTGTCGCTCGGAATCACCGCCGCCTGCCTGGTCGCGGTCCCGCTGCTGCTGACCCTGACCAGCGGCCTGCTGCCCCCCGCGACGTACGCGCTCGCGGTGCAGATGGGCTACTGGATGATGCCGCAGATCTTCTTCTCGGCGCTGTACGTGATGTGCGGCCAGCTGCTGAACGCGCACGATTCGTTCGGGCCGTACCAGTGGGCGCCGGTGGTCAACAATCTCATCGGCATCCTCGGTGCCGCGCTGTTCCTGGGCGTGTGGGGCACCGTCGGCGATCCCGGCCAGTGGACGATGTCGATGATCGTGGCGATCGCCGTGATCAACGTGGGCGGCTCGGCCGCGCAGGTGCTGTTCCTGTTCTGGTACGTCAAGAAGCTCGACCTGCGCCTCCGCCCGAAGTGGGGCCTGCGCGGGCTGGGCCTGGGCAAGCTCAGCCGGATCGGGCTGTGGTCGCTGGCGATGCTTGGCCTCGGGCAGCTCGGCATCTGGGCATCCCGCTGGGCCACCGGCGGTGCGGTGCGGATGACGGAGCACTACCAGGATCAGCCGGAGCTGGCGGCACGCTATCCGGCGCTGCTCACCATGGAGTGGGCCTACCTCGCGTTCATGATCCCGCAGGGCATCATCGCGGTCACCCTGGTCACTGCCGCCTTCCCGGCGATCTCGCGCCATGCCGCTGAGTCGGACCACGCCGGCGCGCTGGCCCGCTACTCCGAGACCAACCGGATGCTCGCGGTGCCGATGATGCTGTGCACCGCCGTGTTCATCTCCCTGGCCGGACCGATCATGTGGGTGATCGGCGGCGGCACGGCGGAGATCGGCGCCCGAGCCAACGGCACCGTGCTGATCGCCTACATGCTCGGGCTGGTGCCCTTCGCGTCCCTCTATCTCATCAAGCGCGTGTTCTACGCCTACGAGGATGCCCGCACCCCGTTCATCGCCCAGTTACCGATCGCCGTGGTCACGGTGCTCTCGGTGCCGATCATCCTGACGATGGTCGATCCGGCATATGCGGCGATGGCCGCGGCCGGCTCCACCAGCCTCGGAAGCCTGCTCGCGTGGCTGCTGGGCATGTGGCAGCTGCGCCGGCTCGCGGCCCGGCACGACACGCTCCCGCCGAGTGCAGCGTCCGGGGCGCTGATGTTCGGGAAGCTCGCGGCAGCCGCTCTGGTGAGCTGGGCTCTCGGCACCGCGCTGGTACGCCTGGCGGACGATCTGTTCTGGACCCACCGGGCCCTCGCCGTGCTGCTGGGCGCCCTGGTGGCAGGGGTGATGGTGGTGGTGTTCACCGCGGTTGCCTACCTGCTGCAGGTGCCGGAGGTGCGCCACCTGGTCGACGCCGTGCAGCGTCGGCTGCGCCGGTTCACCCACCGCGGCAAGGTGGTGGGCTCGTAACATGGTCGATGCACGTGACGGGCACACCCCCGCCGGACGACGAGAAGGACGGGCCGTGAACACGAATTCAGAGCCGGACGCATTGCGGTCCCGGTGGACGCTGGAGGGCACGATCCCTCTGACCGGCGTCGCCGAGGGCGCCTCATGGCGTCGTGCCCGATCGGTGGCGACCGGTCAGAGCGTGGTCCTGTACATCGTGCACGGCGACACCGCCCTGGAGGCCGCCGACGCGGTCCGCCGCGCGTATCTCGTCGACGACCCGCATCTGCTGCCCGTCCAGGAGATCGTGGTGCTCGACGATCCACGGGAGACCTCCTCGGAGCAGCCCTCCTCCGGGAATGCGCAGGGGCCGACGACGGTGGTGGAGTATCTGCTGCCCCCCGCACCGCCGCTCGCGGCGCTGCTGGCCCGCGGCCCGCTCCACCCGGAGACCGCCCGCGCGATCATCGGCGAGGCCGCGACCGGCCTCGAGGCCGCCCGACGCCGCGGCGTGCGCCATCAGCTGCTCGACTCCAACCGGGTGTTCGTCGATACCCGCTCAGGCGCTGTCTTGATCCTCGGGATCGGGGTGGAGGCCGCGTCCCATCCCGGCCTCGACAGGTCCCGCGAGGTGGCCTCCTTCCAGGACACCGCGGCCCTGGTCGCGCTGCTGTACCGGGCGCTGACGGGCCGCAGCCCGCGGCACGACGCCCAGGGGAACGTGCCCCGGCCCTCCACCGTGGTGGACACCGAGATTCCCCAGGACCTGGATCTGCTGTGCGACCTGGTGCTGAATGAATCGGCCGACGAGATCCCCGAGACCACTCGCGGACTGATCGAGGCGCTCGAGCCGTGGCAGTCCATCCCGGTGACCCTCGAGGCATATCCCCGCCGGGCACCGCAGGAGCCCACACCGGCCGGGACCCCGGAGCCTTCGCCGTCGGACGCCCCCGAACCTTCCTCGGAGCTTGCCCCACCACCGGTGGAGGCCACGCCCGAGGCCGCGCCCACGGAGGACGGGGCGCAGCCCGCAGCGGACGGGACGCAGGACGGCGGCGAGGGCGAGGACGAGCTGCTCGAGAGCACAGCATTGATGCAGGCCGTGCCCGACGAGGACACGATCGCTCAGGCGCCGTCCGACAGCCCGACTGAGAGCCCGGTTGAGAGCCCGGTTGAGAGCCCGGCTGAGAGCTCTGCCGCTGCACCGGGCGCCGGTTCCGCCAGCGCTGCGGGCGCGACCGGCGCCGCAGCAGCGTCCGGTGCCGCAGCAGCGACGGGTGCCGCGGGCATCGCAGCGGCTGCTGCAACCCCGACGCAGCCAACCTCCGGCAGCGAGAGCTATCACTACGGTTCTGCCGACGCTGATCTCACTTCCGACGGTTCAGCGCCTGACGTCGACGCCTCACCTTCCGCAGCGGCAGAGGACCAGACCAATCAGGCCGAAGCAGCCGACGAGGCTGCCAAGGCTGACGCGGCCGACGAGGCGGCTCGCCAAGCGGCCCTGGCCAGGGCCGAGGAGGCCCGGCGCGCCTCCTCAGAAGCGAAGGCTCTGGTCACAGACCTGCAGCTCGACGAGAAGCGATCCAGCAGCCCCTTCCCGGGCCACCTGGAGATCACCCTCCCGACCCGGCCGCAGCCGACGTCGGGCCCGGCAGCGCCCACGGACCCTGCTGCAGCTACGGGCCCAGCGGCGAACGGGGCGGCCACGCACCCGGCGCCATCGTCCGAGGAGCCTCCATCCGCAGCGCGATCGTCCGAGGGACCATCCTCTGAGGAGCCGTCCGCCCGCGCGGCCGGCGCGTCCAGCGCCCTCCCCGCAGGAGGCCTCACCGCCGGTGCCGCTGCAGGCACCGCTGCTGGCGCCGCTGCGGCTGCTTCTGGCACAACTGCCGCTGGCGGAGCGAACGCCGCCGACCTGCCATCGCGTTCCTCCGGCACCCACTGGCCGGTGGCCCACGGTGCGGAGCAGGCTGACGCCCCGACTCTCGCTCCCGACCAGTCCCCGTCGGGTTCCGACGTGCGAGCGCAGCAGCCCCCCGCTGCGCCCTCGGAGATCAGCGTCGCCTCCACCCCGGACCATTCAGCGCCGATCCCCGCGCAACCGGTCGTCCACAGTGCTGACGAGCAGTCGGTCGCTCCGGTTCCGGTCTCCGGTCGCACAGCATCCCTCGCACCCGTCCGAGAAGACGGACCGATCGTGGTCCATGGTCGAGATCGCACTCGGTTCGACGACACCCCCGACGAGAGCACCGCGCCCTTCGCCCGCAGCTCGCTGCTGCGAGATGTGGTCGGGGTGGCCGTGGATGCCGACGCTCCGGAGACCTTCACCATGGGTCCCCGCGATGAGGAGAAGCGTTCCCTGCAATCGCAGTGGATCATCATCGGCGGCGCCATCGTGGTGATGGTCGCACTGGTCATCGCGCTCACCTCGATCACTCGCGACCTCAGCGGGATCCTGGAGGACCCGCTGGCCACCTCCGCACCCGCGGCAGAGGCCCCCAGCGCGGAGCAGACCGGCGAAGCCCCGGTCGAACCGACCGCCGAGGCGACCGAGGATCCCGCCCTTCCCGC
This sequence comes from Brachybacterium sp. AOP42-C2-15, assembly GCF_052377065.1. Lineage (NCBI taxonomy): Bacteria > Bacillati > Actinomycetota > Actinomycetes > Micrococcales > Dermabacteraceae > Brachybacterium > Brachybacterium sp. AOP42-C2-15. The sequence continues at coordinate 65,009 of NZ_JBQSWK010000021.1, read as the reverse complement.
ACCCGAGGTCACCGGTGTCGAGCTCTTCGCCGAGGGGAGCGATCGGGAACCCGACCACACCGACCAGCAGGAGCTGCTCACCGACGGTGACCCCGCGACGTTCTGGTCCACGAAGCACTACGGGAGTCCCGACTACGGAGGCCTGAAGGAGGGCGTGGGGATCCGCCTGAACTTCGCCGAGCCCTCGACGCTCACCGCAGTGACCCTCACCACCGCACGCAACAACGGCGGCACGATCGAGCTGCGGGCCGTGAACGACGACGGCTCCCTCGGGGACGTGCTCTCGACCGGCGAGCTCGCCGGGGACGGGGAGGTCCGGCTCGAGACCCCTGAGCCCTTCGAGGCCGAACGGGTCGCGCTGTGGATCACGGAACTGCCCCCGGACAGCAACGAGACCGGCCGGTTCCGCGCCCGCATCGCAGAGATCCAGGTCGAATGACCTCGCGGTCCCCCCGTCCTCCATCCCCCCGCAGGGGGACGGAGAGCGCTGCGCGTCAGGTCACGGTCCTGGGCATCCCCATCCCTCTGCTGCTGATCGCGCTGCTGGTCGCTGGCCTGCTGGGGATCCAGCTCGCCGGCGCGCTGGAACGAGCCACCACCAGCAGCTCCCACTCGGCGTCGACCTCGGTCGACTCCCTCGCCGGAAGCGGGAAGAATTCGGCGGGCGTTCCCGTTATCACTGAGACGACGCTCGGCACAGAGGTGCAGCGTCTGATCGACACCGGCACCATCCAGCCGATGACGAGCTTCGATGCTGCACAGTGCCTACGGGAGCAGAACATCCCGGAATCGATCCTGATCATGGAGGAGGTCGCGTGGGGCGGCGAGGAGACATCGAGCTGGTTGCTCGTCCACGGACCGATGGACCGCGAGACGTTGCGTGCCAACGGCGGAACCGTCTCCGCCACCGTGGTCCTTCCCGCCTGCGGCACTTCCGGGGACGGTACCTCGTCCCAGGAGAACAGGCTCTGGTCCGGTGACGTGATGATCGGCCCCCTCTGACCTCATGCGGCGAACGACCCACCCGCCGCGCAATACTCGATGGCGGTCCTCCCGCCGACCACCTACGACAGTTCCCATGGAAGGACACCCCCATGACGCAGCCCATCCAGGCGCTCAACATCCTCGGCGGCACCCCGCTGTCCACGCAGCCCGCCGCAGCACCAGCCGCTGATATCGAGCAGGATGAGACGGTCCACGAGGTCGTCATCGTCGGCTCCGGCCCGGCCGGCTACACCGCAGCCATCTACACCGCGCGTGCCGAGATGAACCCGATCGTGATCGCCGGTGCCCTCGACGCAGGCGGCGCGCTGATGACGACCACGGACGTGGAGAACTTCCCCGGCTTCCCGACCGGCGTCCAGGGGCCGGAGCTGATGACGAATCTGCAGGAGCAGGCTGAGCGCTTCGGTGCCGAGATCATCTATGACGACGCGGTGCAGCTCGACCTGGAGGGTGAGATCAAGACCGTCACCCTCGACGACGGCACCGTCTACCGTGCGAAGGCGCTGATCATCACCACGGGTTCCGAGTACCGGAAGCTGGGGATCGACGGCGAGGAGGCGCTTTCCGGTAAGGGGGTCAGCTGGTGCGCCACGTGCGACGGATTCTTCTTCAAGGACAAGGAGATCGTCGTGGTCGGCGGCGGCGACAGCGCCGTCGAAGAGGCCACCTTCCTCACCCGCTTCGGCAAGTCCGTGACCCTGGTGCACCGCCGCGACGAACTCCGTGCCTCGAAGATCATGGCTCGCCGGGCCGAGGCGGATCCGAAGCTGAGCTTTGCGTGGAACAGCGAGCTGGTGAGCATCAACGGCATCGACAAGGTCGAGTCCGTGACGCTTCGGGACACTGTCAGCGGCCAGGAGCGCGTGCTCGAGACTTCTGCCGTCTTCGAGGCGATCGGGCACCTGCCCCGCACCGATCTGGTGCGCGGAAAGCTCGAGCTCGATGACGAGGGATACATCGTCTGCCAGGGCCGCTCGACCTTCACCTCCGTGCCCGGCGTCTTCGCTGCGGGAGACGTCGTGGACCACACCTACCGCCAGGCGATCACCGCGGCCGGGACCGGTTGCCAGGCGGCCCTGGACGCCGAGCGCTGGCTCGCGGACACGGCTGCCAACGCCCACGCCGAGCAGGTCCTGGCCGCCGCCGGTCAGTGACCTCCACGCCCCAGCAGACCACCACCGGCAGCCCTGAATCGCCGGTGGTGGTCCTGGTGAGCGCCTCGTGGGCTGGGCCGTCGCGCCCGGCGCCTACGGTGCTCAGGGAGCTCAGCCGGCGCTGGGGGCCGAGCATGCTCGCTCTGCTCGTCGAGGACCCCGAAGGCGACGTCCTCGAGCAGTGGGGTATCGACATGCTTCCCACCTGGATGAGATTCCGATCTGCTGCTCTAGAGGCCGCCCCCGATGACGCAGAGGAACGGCTCACCGTGTCGTCCCTGTGTGGTGTCACCCCGAATGGGGAGAGGCTCCTGCTGGAGGGGCCCTGGACGTTGACGCACCGACGCACGGGTGCCCTCGCCAAGCATGTGGTGGAGACGGAATTCGGACCGGACTCGCGGCACTGAGGGGGACGCACGTCCTGCTCCGCGGCTGTCAAATCACCTAGGACTGCAAGCGCTGACGTGCATGGATCAGGTTGTGCACAGTGTTGTCCACATGTCCGTCCACATTAGTGGACGGGTAGATCCACAGGGTTATCCACAATTGGGTGTGCACAAGTGGGGAAAGCCGTCGACCAGGCGCTTTGCTGGGAAAGCTGTCCTGACCTGCAGGAACACTGTCCAAGCGGCGGGAGATCGGCACCGCTGGTTCACGTGACCTTGCACATGCGCGTGTGACGACACCGAATCTGTACACCTGTCCAGATGTAGTTGTCCACAATGTTACGCACACTGTGCATGACGGGCACCGCCCGCTGCTTGACATGCATCTGCTGCCCGTAGCGAATGTGCACGAACGCCGTGGCCGCTGGCGGGGACTTTCCAAGTCTCGGGAGTCACGTGAAGCGATCGCAGGTGAAAGCGACGGCAGTGAACCGGCATGCACGCCTTGCCCTGCGGCCCGTGTGCGCGCAGCGCCCCTCCGGAAGAAACTGATTCCTCTCCGTCTGCTGCCGTAGGTCGACGTGGCTTGGGGAGAGTGGAGGAGTGCGGGCTCGGGTTCGGTGCGCCGATCGCGCAATTCCTCGTGAAACCTGGACCGCGCGATGTGTTGCCTTCGCCGGCTCGCCGGGAGGGGCGTTACGTCCATGTTTCACGGGCAACATCGCGTCGCGGCCCCCCGCCGCGCAAGCACCGACCCTGCGCCGGGTGAAGCGTCGCGGCACGCTTTGTGCTGTGGTCGACTTCCACCGTGCCTCGGTCGGGCGCAGCCGGGCTCGGCCCATCCACGTTCCACGTGGAACTGAGTTCGAGATCATCAGTGATACCAAAGGCGGGTTGAGAGTTCGCTTGTACGACTAAGACCAGCCACCGCTCGGGCAAGTTTTCACCCGGGTAGCGATCCGCTGCGCCTTCCCAGCACCGGCTCATCTAGCTACACACGTTTCACGGGGAACACAGAGTCGCGGTCGCACGTCGCCCTTAGCCCGTGCTGCGGAGCTGGCGAGAGCGGCCTACGGTCTACTACCCGTCCACGTTTCACGGGAAACGAGGACGGCGAAGTGAACCCGGAGGCCGCCTCAGTGGGGACGTCGATCATGGTGGCCCGCCTCCAGGAAGGGCTCGTCCACAGCACAGACGCCAGGAGGGAAGTCCATTCCCCATTTGGCCAGCGGATTCCAGGCTCCGGCGACCACGGCGCTACCCCACACCTGGGGGACGTTTCACGCGAAACCATCGCAAGATCCCTAGTTCTCGCTTGGTCCACGTGAAACGTTGATCCAAGGCGCTGTTGGCCCATGAGCTTGTCTCCTCCTCGCCGCCCTTCCTTGACCGTGCAGCAGTTCTATAGGCTTTCAAACGCCAATGACCGGTAGCCGCCTCACGGCTCTGGCGCGCACGATATCGATGTTTCACGGGGAACGATAGGGAGGCGCGGCTTGCGAGGTCTCCCCGCTGACGAGCGGCCATAGGAGTCCGGGCCGCGCTCAGTCGTGTCGTTCCAGGCGAATCTCGACCTCCGGCGGGGGCCCATCTGATGCTGGCCATGTTCCACGGGAAACTGAGCTCGTGGGGCAACAGTTGGGAAGTGGCGATGCCCTGATGTCCGCCGTCGCCACCCCGGCAGCCTGCCTACCATGCACATCCCAAGCACGAACTCATACGCGTTCCACGTGAAACTCTCGCGAGGGCACAGTTCCACGTGGACCCCGCCATATCGCACCAAGTGACGCTCTGGAGAGAAGATTCCGAAGGTCGCCGCCGAATCCAGGATCGGTCCAGGGCGCGAAATGTCCCCCCCCCCCCCATCCCCGGTTCCCCGCTCTAGGTAGTGAACGTAGGGGTAAGCGGGGCTCTCGAGTCGTCGTTTCCCGTGAAACGGTGACCATGCCCAGGGGCCGACCAATCCCTTCCAGCGTACGACCGACGTCGCCGAATCGATGGCTTGACGCTGCGTTCCGTGCGTTTGCGACCACGCAGAGATGACCGCACACCAGCCCCCGTTTCACGTGAATCGCGGGGTTCGATCTAGGCTGCCCGTTAGCTGGACGACTGTCACGCCCATGTTCCTGAACCAACCGCCCAGGGAAGTAGGTGCATTAGTCCGTGTTTCACGTGAGTCGGGCCTATCGCTGCCGGCCCGAATGTCGTCCGAGGCGAGCACGGACGCCACCACGCACATCGGCGTCGTCAGCAACACAACAATTCTCAGCCAGCCCGAGAGGACGTTTCGCGTGGAACGGCGCCAAAGAGCAGCCGGATCGGAGGGCTACTGGAGCACAGCCACAAGGTCCGGCAGTCGTGCCACGGTCGAAGATCCCCGGCGGCCTCGCCGGGGTAGCAGGGTCGCCTCGTACCCAAGGAGGGCTCTATCCACATGTCTGTACACAATGGTGGATAACCGAATAATGGGGCACTGACCTGTGCATACGCCGCTCAGACGGAGACGCTCTCTGCTTCTCCCAGAGCGGATAGACCACCACTACATAGATCAGCGCTTATGTGACCTGACTCACTTCGTGCAAGGTAACTGACATATGCGCCCACTACGTCGTGTCCGCGACCAGCACGTCCTTCAGTCTCTCCAAGCTCAGGGATCTGCCGGCGCGAGGGGCGATCGTTCTCTCGCAGGCGCCCGCTCGGTACCGGAATTCTCCAGGGCCGGGACTGCGTCCTCACACCAGGACCGCGGAACACTTGACGGGCCCCGCTGCGGTCACGAACAGACGCTGGACGCTGCTGACACTGAACAGCAAAGGAGGGGCTCGCAATATCTGCGGGCCCCTCCTGGTGTGCTGCTCGTGCCTGCTCAGTCTTGCGCGGCGTGCTCCCCATCGGGCAGGGGAATGTCCAACCCCATGTTCTCCACCAGACGCTCCAGATCCTCGAGGTTGCTGAACTCGAGGGTGATGCGCCCCTTGCGCTTGCCGACATCGATGCGGACGGGAGCTTCGAGGCGGTTGGAGAGACGACTGGTGAGGTCCACGACGTGCGGGTCATAGGTGGTGCGGCGAACGGTGCGGGTACCGGTCTCCTGGCCTCCACGAGCGACCAGACGTTCGACCGCGCGTACGGAGAGCCCTTCCTGCACGATGCGCTGTGCGAGCTCCTCCATCAACGTCGGGCTGTCGAGGGAGAGCAGAGCGCGGGCGTGACCAGCGCTGATCGCGCCGCTGGCGAGCCGGCGCTGCACCAGGGCGGGGAGACGCAGAAGACGCAGAGTGTTAGTGATCTGAGGGCGGGAGCGGCCGATGCGCTCACCGAGCTCATCCTGCGTGCACCCGAAGTCCTCGAGGAGCTGCTGATAGGCGTTCGCCTCTTCGAGCGGGTTCAGCTGAGTGCGGTGAAGGTTCTCCAGCAGGGCATCGCGAAGCAGGTCATCATCGCTGGTCTCGCGGATGATGGCGGGAATTGCGAGGAGCCCTGCTCGGCGTGCCGCGCGCCAACGGCGCTCACCCATGACCAGCTCGAAGGATTCGCCGTCTTCGGTGACGGGGATCGGGCGCACCACCACGGGCTGCAGTACGCCGACCTCACGCAGCGAGTAGGCGAGCTCATCGAGCTCGTCGTCGTCGAACATGGTGCGAGGATTGCGAGGATTCTCCCGCACCTCATGGATCGGGATCTCCGCGAACTCGGCCCCGGGAACACTGACCAGGCCACGGGTTCCGGTGAGCTCTGTCGGCGGCTCGTCGCTCCCGCTCTCGTCCTGCGCGATGTCGTCCTCTGAGTTCGCGGGCTCAGACTCAGGGGCAGCATCCTCGGAGTCCTCGGCAGTATCCGTGGGCTCCGGAGGGAGATCCGTGGGCTCCTCCGCGGGAGCCGGGGCGGGGGCGTCGGGCTGTGCAGGGGTCGACGTCACCGTCTCCACGTCGACGACCGGGCTGTCCTCGCTCTGGCGGGGCGTGGTCTCGCGCGGGGACGTCGGAGCCGTCCCTGCGGGCTCCGCAGTGGACGCAGAAGTGGCCTTCGCGGGAGACGACTTCGCCGAGGCGGGCTTCGAAGCGGCAGGCTTCGAGGTGGTGCGCTTCGCGGTCGTCGAGGAGGAAGCGGAGGGCTTCTGGGCCTCAGCCGTCGGGGAGGCAGCTGCGCCAGCGGTCTCGGCGGCTGCGGCCGCTCCGGGTGCGACAGCCGGCTCAGCCCCAGTGGCCTTCGTCGGCGCGGTGCTCTTCGTCGGCGCTTCGGTCTTCGCCGCGGTGCTCTTCGCCGCGGTGTTCTTCGTCGCGGTGCTCTTCGCTGCGGCGCGCTTCGGCGCCGGGGCCTTGGCTGCAGTGCTCTTGGGGGCGGCCTTCTTCGCGGTGCCGCTGGAAGAGGAGGTGCTGCGGGAGGACCGTGTCGAGGTCGAGGTGTTCGAGGATTCCTTCTGCGGCTCCTCGTCAGCTCCCTTGGACTTCGTGGACGCAGCCCCGGAGCGTGCGGCACCGGAACCATTGGTGCGCCCGCGTCGCTCCGCCGCTGCGCGTGCCATACCGGTGGCCAGATCATGAGCGCCGGCACTGCCTCGCTGCGCGCGCTCGGTCTCGCCGACCTTCTCCCCGGAGAAGAACATGTCGACCGGCCGGGGGGAGCTGGAACGTCCCTCGGTCGCATCGGACGGGCGCGTGCGCGTACGAAGCTCCTGCTCAGGCGCAGGCCTCGAACCGGCGCCTGGGATCAGGGCGCCGAGTCCTCGACCGAGTCCTCGCTTCTGCGTCATGGCCATTGTCCTTCCAAGAAATATCGTCGCCATCGGGATGTTGACCGGGTGTGCGCGCGTCTTCGCAGCGGGTCCCGGTCAGGGGAGATCAGGGTGCGGGGCGGGTGTTGAGCTCGTGTGCGGCTGCCCGGTAGGCGAGCGCCCCGCTGGAGGCTGGATCGTAGGTCAGGACGGTCTGGCCGTAGCTGGGCGCCTCGGAGATCCTCACCGACCGCGGGATGCTGGTCTCCAGGGTCTGGTCCGGGAAGTGTTCGCGCACGTCCTGGGCGACCTGAGCCGCGAGGCGGGTGCGGGCGTCGTACATGGTGAGCATGATCGTGGAGACCACCAGGTCCGGATTCAGATGCTGACGGATCAGATCGATGTTGTTCAGCAGCAGCGAGAGACCCTCGAGCGCGTAGTACTCGGCCTGGATCGGGATCAACACCTCACGGGCCGCGACCAGCGCGTTCACGGTCAACAGCCCCAGCGAGGGAGGGCAGTCGATCAGCACGTAGTCCAGCCGCTCGAGCCCCTGCTGATCGCGCTCCTCGAGATGATCACGGATCGCGTTGCGCAGCCGGTTCTCCCGTGCCACGAGCGAGACCAGCTCGATCTCGGCGCCCGAGAGGTTGATCGTCGCGGGCGCGCAGAACAGGCGCTCCATGTCCGGGACCGGCTGGATCACGTCGCTCAGAGGAGCGGATTCCACCAGCACCTCGTACATGCTGGGCACCTCGGCATGATGGTCGATGCTCAGCGCCGTCGAGGTGTTCCCTTGCGGGTCCGCATCGATCACCAGCACGTTCAGGCCGCCCATCGACAGCGCCGCGGCGACGTTGACGGTGGTCGAGGTCTTGCCGACCCCGCCCTTCTGATTCGCGACCGTGATCACACGGGTCTTCTCGGGACGAGCGAAATCGAGACCCTCGAGCTTCTTCCTACGGGCATGGTCCCGGGTGAGCTCACGCATCAGCGGGGTGTCTTCCATCGCGCCGCGCCCCGGGGAGGAATCATCGCGCTTTTCAGCCACGTGCGTCTCCCTTCCTGGTCGCCTTCGCACGGCGACGCACTTGGACCACTGTAGTGGGAACCTCGACCTCGCCCACGCCGTACTGGGAGATGGTGGGATCCACGCCTCCGAGCTTGCTGAGGACCTTCTGAGCGTTCTCGACCTCATCCGCCGCCGAGGAACCCTTCATGGCCAACAGCATCCCGTCCTCGGCCACGAGCGGAAGCGTCCAGCGGGCCAGCTTGTCCAGCGCAGCCACCGCCCGCGCGGTCACCACGTCGAAGGACCGCACTCCGTGCAGCTCCTCGGCCCGGGCGCGGACCACCTCGAGCCCCAGAGCCAGCTCGGCGTCGACCTCCTCGAGCCAGGTGGTGCGGCGCTGCATCGTCTCTACCAGCGTGACCTGCAGGTTCGGGCGGGCGATCGCGATCACGACCCCGGGCAGGCCGGCCCCGGAGCCGATGTCGGCCAGGGTCGTCGCAGTAGGGGCGGCGCTGTCGATCGCGTCGACCATCAGCGCGCAGTTGAGGAGGTGCCGCTCCCACAGCCGGTCCACCTCGCGCGGGCCGATCAGCCCGCGCTCCGGTCCCTGCTCAGCGAGCAGCGTGACGAAGCGCTCCGCCAGCTCGAGGCGATCTCCGAAGAGACGCTCGGCTGTCGGGCGGAGGGAATCGGGAAGGGGCTGCACGGTGCGCCTCAGGATGCCGGGTAGATCACGACGTGGCGGTTCTTGCCATCACCATCGGACTCCGAGCGCAGACCCTCGCGCTTGGCCACGTCATGCACGACCTTGCGCTCGAACGGGTTCATCGGCCGCATCGAGACCGGTTCGCCGGACTCCTTGGCCTCGGCGATCGCAGTCGCGGCGAGTCCCTCGAGGCTGCCCTTGTGCTCCGCACGGAAGCCGCCGATGTCGAGCATGAGGCGCGAGCGGTTCCCGGTCCGGGTCTGCACGGCCAATCGCGTGAGCTCCTGCAGCGCATCGAGCAGCTCGCCCTTGGGCCGGTTCAGGCGGGCCAGCTTGTCGGCGCCGGCGATCTCCACGGACGCCCGGTCGCCATCCACGTCGATGTCGATGTCGCCATCGAGGTCGGCGATGTCCAGCAGCTCCTCGAGGTAGTCGGCGGCGATGTCGCCCTCCTCCTCGAGCCGTCGCATCCGCTCCTCAGTGGTCTCGACGGTCGCCTCCGGATCCTCCGGGTCCTCCGAGGACTGTTCGTCGCCCTCCACGGGGGTGCTGTCAGCAGACGCACTCCCGGAAAGTGCGGCCTCGGCCTCCACGGCGTCGTCGGCCGCGGATTCGTCGGCCGCGGATTCGCCGGCCACGGATTCGTCGGGTGCAGTCGCGTCGGGTGCGGACATGTCGGAGGCTGGCGCGTCAGCCGCAGCCTCGTCGGGCGAGGACGCAGTGGCAGCGGGCGCAGCCGCCTCGAGCGGCGCGGTCGACGCCTCCCCGCCCTCGTCGGTCACAGGAGCATCAGCGATGGGGTCATTCAGGTTCATCAGGAGTCCTCCGGAAATGCGGGATGTGGGGTGCTCCCCGGGAGCGGCTGTGCTCCCGGGGGCGAGGTCACTTCTTTCGCTTCTTCTTCGCGCCCTTGTTCAGGGCGTTCGATCCCTGCGAAGGAGGGGGCGGAGTCTCGCCCGCGGCCTCCAGCGCCTTCCGACGCTCCTCGGCGGCCTGGGCACGCAGAGCCCGAGCACGTTCGAGCTTCTCCTCGTCGGAGAGCTTCTTGCCGCTCTTGCCCTTCGAGGGCTGCACCCGGATCGGAGCCTCGGGCTCCGGCTCGGCGGAGATCTTCTTGGGCGGGGTGAAGTCCAGCGGCTCGAGGCCCTTCTTCGCCCGCTTGGCGTTGATGCGCTCGTGCTTCGCCTTCTCGGCCTCGGTGCCGGGAGTGGGGGTCGCACGGATGACGATGTACTGCTGGACGAAGGTCCACACGTTGGTGGTCAGCCAGTAGACGAGCACACCGATCGGCATACCCGGCCCCGTGATCACATAGATGAACGGGAGCATGTACAGCATCATCTTCTGGGTGCTGGCCATGGGGCCCTCGAGGGCCGCCTTGGGCATGTTCTTCATGGTCAGCGACTTCTGGGTGAAGAACGTGACTCCGGACATGCACGCGATGATGAGGCCGGAGACGATCATCGTCGTCATCCCGCCGTCACCGGGCTTCAAGAAGGAATTGGCAATGGTGACGTCGCCGAAGAAGGTCGCGGTGCTCGCGCTCTCCGCGAGCGACTGGGTGAGCGGGCCGAAGCCGTCGCTGCCCTCCGCAGCGGCCTCGGGAAGCTTGTTGAACAGCACCCGGAACAGGCCGAAGAAGATCGGCATCTGCAGCAGCACCGGCAGGCACGAGGAGAACGGGCTGGCGCCGGCGTCCTTGTAGATCGCCATGGTCTCGTTCGCCATCTTCTGGCGGGAGTCCGGGTCCGTCTTTCCCTTGTACTTCTTCTGGACGGCCTGGAGCTCCGGGGAGACCATCTGCATCGCGCGCGAAGCACGGATCTGGCGCACGAACAGCGGGATGATCAGCGTTCGCACCACAACGGTGAGGCCGACGATCGAGAGCACCCAGGTGATGCCCGCGTCCTTGTCCATGAACAGGGACAGCAGCGCATGGAACTTCACCATGAGCCATGCGACGGCCCACTCGATGGGATACAGGGGGTTCATCGGCCTGGTCTTCCTGCCGCACGGATGCGCATGACGTTCATACGAGGTGTCGGCTGTGGTCGGGAATCTGAGATAAGGGTAGGCCCTAGTGGGCCGGGTGCCGCAGTCGGCGTGGATTCGTCCACATGCCGGGGGCGGGGACCGGGTCGGGGCCCCCGCGGGTGAAGGGGTTGCACCGCAGGATCCGCCAGCCGGTGAGCAGCGTTCCCTTCAGCGCACCGTGCACACGCAGGGCGTCCATGCCGTACTGCGAGCACACCGGATCGTAGCGACAGGCGGGCGGCGTATAGGGCGAGATGCCCACCTGATAGCCGCGCACCGGGAGCATCAGCAGCCGGCGAGGCAGGCGGGTGAGGGCATGAATCCCTCGCCGCTGGCTCATCCGGCGTGCTCCAGGCGCCGGGCGAGCTTGCGCTCGGCGGCGGCGAGGGCGGAGTCCACGTCGTCCTTGAGTGCAGCGAACTCCTGGTCCTGGATGCCGGGCAGGGTGCGCAGCACGATCGCCGACCCTGCCGGAAGGGTCTCGAAGTGCGGGCGGACGATCTCCCGCAGCCGCCGTGTGACGCGGTTGCGCACCACGGCGTTGCCGACCTTCTTGGACACGACGAATCCCACGCGGGGTGCTTCTCCTCCCTGCGTCAGCAGGGCGAGATGCACGACCACGTGGGATCGGGCGCTGCGCACTCCACCGCGGGTGACCGCTCGGAACTCGTCACCGGAATGGAGCCGGTGACTGGACCAGCTCACGGTGCCACGAGTGTCACGAGGAGTGCGCCGGGAATCGCCTCGACGAGTCGCCTCAGGCGGAGAGCTCGGCGCGGCCCTTGGAACGACGGGCGTTCAGGATGGCGCGGCCTGCACGGGTGCTCATGCGTGCGCGGAAGCCGTGCTTCTTGGCGCGACGACGGTTGTTCGGCTGGAACGTGCGCTTGCTCATGGTTCTCCTCGATCGTGGGCACGGACATGCCCCTCGCGGTGGTCTGTGGTCTGCTGCACGAACGGGAAGTCCGGGCGCACCCGCCGAGGCGGGGCGGCTGCCGAGGTCCGATCCGATGCCGGAGTGGGCCCGCAGTGGATCCGGGAAGCGTATCGGGACGGCGCGCAGCGCTGACTGCACGATGTTAGGCGCGGGGGTGCGTGGGGTCAACGGCTTGAGCCCTCAGGAGGCCGGTTGTGGCCGGATTCTCACTCTTCCCGGGCGTTTCGGGGTGATCGGGCCCGTGGGAGGTGTCTCCCGTCCCGTTGTCCACATCCTCGATCCACAATACAGAAGCTATTGTGGAAAACTGTCCCGACCGCCCGCTCTACCTGTAGGGAGAGACCTGATGAACGAGGCGAATGCCGACGCGATCTGGGAGCGCACGCTCCAGACCCTGCGCCGCGACGACACGGTGTCCCAGCGTGTCATCGCCCTGCTCACGCTCTCCCGGCTGATGGCCGTGGTGGCGGACACCGCGCTGGTCGCAGCGCCTTCTACCTCGGCGAAGGAGCTGTTCGAGCATCGGGTCGCCGGGTCTCTCAAGGCTGCCCTCAGCGAGGCCACCGGGCGTGACATCCGCTTCGCCGTGACGGTGGACGAGTCCCTGCTGCTCGAGGAGGACACCGATCAACCGGCCTCCCCGCCGCTGACCTCCTCCTCCACTGCTGGCAGTGCACATTCTGTGGACAGAAATGTGGACAACGCCCCTCACGACCTCCACAACGCCCCGTTCCGCCGCAACGAGGGCTCGATCCTGCCCTCGACCGGGCACGTCGGGCGGCCCGCCCTGCCGGGCAGCAGCTCGGCGAGCTCCGCCGGAGGTTCCTCCGCTGCGGACCGCTTCGCCACCCACCCGGGCTACCGCGGCCGCGCCGCAGACGATCCCAGCGCCTACTCCGGTCTGACCGGCCCCTCGGCGCCCTCTCCCGGGCCTGCGCCGCGCCGTCCCACCCGCAGCGGTGCTTCGCGGATGGGCGAGGATTCGCGGTTGAACAGCAAGTACACCTTCGACACCTTCGTGATCGGTGCCTCGAACCGGTTCGCGCAGGCAGCAGCGTCGGCAGTCTCGGAGACTCCCGCCAAGGCCTACAACCCGCTGTTCATCTACGGCGGCTCGGGTCTGGGCAAGACCCACCTGCTGCACGCCGTGGGCCACTACGCCCAGAGCCTCTATCCCGAGGTGGTGGTGCGTTACGTCAACTCGGAGGAGTTCACCAACGACTTCATCAACTCGGTGCAGTCCGGCCAGTTCGGCAAGGCTCAGGAGTTCCAGAGCCGGTACCGGGACATCGACATCCTGCTGATCGACGACATCCAGTTCCTGCAGCGGGCGCCGGAGACCATGGAGGCGTTCTTCCACACCTTCAACACGCTGTACAACTCGGACAAGCAGATCGTGATCACCTCCGATCTGCCGCCGAAGGAGCTGGGCGGGTTCGAGGACCGCATGCGCTCGCGCTTCGAGATGGGCCTGATGACCGACGTTCAGCCACCGGACCTCGAGACCAGGATTGCCATCCTGCGCAAGAAGGTCGCGCAGGAGAACACTGGGGAAGTGCCCCATGACGTGCTCGAATACATCGCCTCGCACATCGCCACCAACATCCGTGAGCTGGAGGGGGCGCTGATTAGGGTGCAGGCGCTGCACTCCCTCTCACGGCAGCCGATGGACGTCACCCTCGCCGAGACCGTGCTGAAGGATCTGCTCTCCCACGATGACGGTGCGCAGATCACCGCGTCGACGATCATCGTCCAGACGGCGACCTACTTCGGCCTGTCCGTCGAGGAGATCGTGGGCACCGGTCGCTCCCGCCGCCTGGTCTCCGCGCGTCAGATCGGCATGTACCTGTGCCGAGAGCTCACAGATATGCCGCTGATCCGCATCGGTGACGAGTTCGGTGGCCGCGACCACACCACTGTGATGCACGCGAACAAGAAGATCAGCGAGCTGATGAAGGAGCGTCGGGCGATCTTCAACCAGGTCACCGAGCTCACAGCCCGCATCAAGAGCTCGAGCTCCGCGTCTCGTCAGTGAGGCGGCGCCCGCTTGGAGCGGGCAGCTGGGCGAGGAGAAGAACAGGGCAGGTCAGCACGGAGTTCTCCCCAATTGTGGATAACTCTGTGGAAACTGTGGAACTACAGCTGTTCCTGCAGGAGCCGATGTGCACGGGCGAATGACAAGAATTCCCTCGATCAGTGCCTCCATGCACAGCCGACGCACGACGCGCTGACACTCCTCAACGATCCGTCCACGCCGATGGAGATCGTAGTGACCTGCAGTGATGACGGTTATCCACCAGATCCACAGTCGTGAAGAAGAGGACTGTAAGTACTTGCTCGACGGGGATGTGGACGGGGAGGGCTGCTCGGGAGCGACCGCAGAGCCTGTGATTCTGGGTGCTGGGGAACGACAGGAAGCCGGGACCAGGAGGGGTCGGCTCCCGGGGAACACGGCGGGATGAGTGCGCGAGCAGAAGTTCTCATTACGGCTGAAGCGGGGTCCGGTGACCATGGAAGTCAAGGATCCTTCCCGGTGTGTCGGCGGGAGTCCTCAGGAACCGATACGCTGTGCTCGGTTCGGCCGCGGCACATGACGCGGTCGATCTGATTCCGTCATTCGACCACTGCGAAGGAGTGGCAACGGTGAAGTTCCACCTCGATCGCGGCGTCCTCGGCGACGCCGTCTCCTGGGCCACCCGTACCCTCCCCGTCCGTCCGGCGATGCCGATCCTGCAGGGGGTGCGGATCGTTGCCGAAGCCGGCGGCGAACTGCAGTTCTCGACCTTCGACTACGAGGTCAGCGCCCAGATCCGGCTCGAGGCCGAGATCGAGCAGCCCGGTGAGGTGCTCGTCCAGGGACGGATGCTCTCCGACATCGTCCGGGCCCTGCCGAACAAGGACGTCTCCATCGCGCTCGAGGGGACCAAGCTCCAGGTCCGCTGCGGCAGCGCCCGCTTCGCCCTGGCGACCCTCCCCGTCGAGGAGTACCCGCAGCTTCCGAGCATGCCCCCGGTGGCCGGCTCCGTCGCGGCGGACGTGTTCGCCGAGGCGATCTCGCAGGTCACCGTCGCGGCTTCGAAGGACGACACCCTCCCGCTGCTGACCGGCGTGAAGGTCGAGATCTCCGGCGAGACGATGACGCTGATGTCCACCGACCGCTACCGCCTGGCATTGCGCGAGCTGACCTGGAACCCGTCGACCCCCAGCACCGAGCTCACCGCCCTGGTCCGAGGCCGCACCCTCCACGAGGTGGCACGCTCGCTCTCCACCGGCGGCAGCGTCGAGATCGCACTGTCCGATGACTCCTCGGCGAACCTCATCGGTTTCGAGGCCGGCGGTCGTCGCACCACCTCCACGCTGGTCGACGGCGATTACCCGCCCGTGCGTCGCCTGTTCCCGGACACCTCGGCGATCACCGCCGTGGTCTCCACCGGCAGCCTGATCGACGCGGTCAAGCGCGTCTCCCTGGTCGCCGAGCGGAACACCCCCGTGCGGCTGTCCTTCACCGAGGGTCAGGTCGCCCTTGAGGCCGGCGCCGGCGACGACGCCCAGGCCAGCGAGGTGCTTGAGGCGCATCTCCAGGGCGAGGACCTCGTGGTCGGCTTCAACTCCGGGTTCCTGCTCGACGGCCTCGGTGCCCTGGGCACCGAGTTCGCCCGGCTCACCTTCACCGACTCGATCAAGCCCTCCGTGATGACCGGTCAGGACTCCCTCGAGGGTGAGCCCGACAACTCGTACAAGTACCTGATCATGCCGATGCGGATCTGAGGGAGGGAGTGCTCCCTCCGTGCAGCTGACCTCGCTCGAACTCACCGATTACCGCTCCTACCAGCGGCTCTCCCTGCCGGTTCAGCCCGGCATCACCGTGCTGGTGGGGAAGAACGGGCAGGGCAAGACCAACATCGTCGAGGCCCTGTGGTACCTCGCGACCCTGTCCAGCCATCGGGTCCCGCACGACGCCGCCCTCGTCCACCGCGGCGAGAGCACCGCGATCATCCGTGCGAGTTTCCTGCGTGCGGGTCGGCCGCTCCAGATCGACCTCGAGATCACGCCGGGCAAGTCCAACCGGGCACGGCGGCAGGGACAGAACATCTCCCGCCTGCGCGATCTGCTCGGCGAGGTCCGGGCGGTGCTCTTCGCCCCCGAGGACCTGGGCCTGGTGAAGGCCGATCCCGAAGGCCGCCGCCGATTCCTCGATGAGCTGCTGTTCGTCATCGCCCCGCGCTACGCCTCGGTCAAGGCCGATTACGACCGGGTGCTCAAACAGCGCGGCAACCTGCTCAAGCAGATGCGGTCGATGCGCCGCGGCGGAAGCGGCCGCAGCGTCGGCGGGCTGGATCCCGCAGACACCGCTGCCTCGACCCTCGAGGTCTGGGACCAGCAGCTCGCCCGCCATGGCGCGGAGCTGCTGCGCGCCCGCCTCCATCTGGTCAACCGCCTGCGCCCCCACCTCGGCTACTCGTACCTGCGCGTCGCCACCGACGAAGGCGCAGACCAGGCGCTGGATCTCCCTCCTGATCAGCGGGGCGAGGTCAGTTCCCCGGCGGACATCCTCTACCGCTCCGAGGTGCTCGACGGACTGGGCACCCTGCCGGGCACCCTCCCCGCCACGCGCGAGATCCACGACCGGATGCTGGAGATGCTCGCCGCCCGGCACGACGAGGAGATCGATCGCGGGGCCACCCTCACCGGACCCCACCGCGACGACATGGAGATCCGGCTGCACGAGTTCCCGGCCAAGGGCTATGCGAGCCATGGCGAGTCCTGGTCGCTCGCCCTCGCCCTGAGGCTGGCCTCCTACGATCTGCTGCGTCTCGAAGAAGGGGATCTCGGTGACGGCGAGCCGATCCTGATCCTCGATGACGTGTTCAGCGAGCTCGACGCCTATCGCCGCGAGCGGCTGGGTCGGATCGTCACCGGTGCCTCCCAGGTGCTGATCACCACCGCCAACGATTCCGACATCCCAGATTCTCTGGACGGCGAGATCCACGTGGTCGAGGTGAGCCTGGGAGAGGCAGTGCCACGTCAGAACGGCGGCGGGCTGTGACGGGCCGTGCCGGTGGAACGAGCCGAAAAGGCGGTGCTGGCCGCGGTGACGGAACTGCCCGTCCCCGCCTCGCGAACCCCTATGACCTGGGCACCTGGTCCGGCGGGAACAGCTCAGCCGCCGAGACTGAGCGCGGATCCACGCCTCCGCCCGCGCGGCGATCTGCGGCGGATCAGTCCGCGACCCGGCCGGGTCGTGACCGCCCGGAGGTCCGCCGGATGCCGGACCACGAGCCGGATCGTGCATCTGGATTCGAGCCGAGCATCCGCTCGTTCGATCCGTACGACGCCGACGACCACACCGCCGACGATTATGCGAACCGCTCTGGCGCTGCCGTCGAGGTGCTCTTCGATCCGCCGCAGCTTCCCACCCCGCAGGATCCCTTCGAGCTCGCCCGGCGCACGGTGAACCGCTCTCGGGCCGCGGCTCGGGACCGCGGACTGTTCCCCATCTCCGCGAAGACGCAGGCCAGGGACGTGCGAGACCGTTCCGGCCGGGCCCCAGGCTATTCTGGATCCCGGCCCGACCCGCGCGATCCGCAGGGGATCGAGAACGTGCTGAAGAAGGTGCTGGGAAACCTCGGCTGGAATGCGGGGATGAACGCCGGGCGGGTGCTCGAGGAGTGGGACGAGATCGTCGGCGAACGGCTCGCCACCCACTGCCGCCCGGTGTCCCTCGACGACGGTGTGCTGGTGGTCAGCGCGTCCTCCTCTGCCTGGGCCTCGCAGCTGCGGATGCTCACTCCCCAGCTGATCACCACGATCGAGGAGCATGTGGGCTCCCATGTGATCTCCGAGCTGAAGGTGACCGGTCCCGCCGCGGCCGAGCGCACCTGGAAGAAGGGCCGCCGCACCGTGACCTGGCGCGGCCCCCGGGACACCTACGGCTGATCGACGTGCTGTGAGGGACGAACGGCAGGAGATCAGCGGATGAGGCAGTGCCTGATCGACCTGCTGTGAGGGAAGGGGACGATGTCCCGGCTGATGTGATGCGCAGTTCACGCCCCGTCATCTCCCGGCGGCGCCCTGCTACGGTGGCTCCTGACGAGCTGATGAAGCTCGCGTGCACTGGGGTCGGTGAAATTCCGAGCCGGCGGTGATAGTCCGCGACCCGATGGCCTCTGGCCCTCGGCTGACCAGGTGAAACTCCTGGACCGACGGTCAGAGTCCGGATGGGAAGCGCACGCGAACGACGTCCTCGGGCGATCCGTCTTCGCGCACCCCGGCGCGCCGTACGGTGACCCCTGGGTGACGTCGTCTCCGCACACCCTTCCTCTCCCTCCGGGACCGCGAGCAGCGGACCGGAGGAGAGACCATGTTGAAGGATGCCGAGCGGCAGGCTCTGCGCCGAGCCCTCGAGATCGCGGCCGATCCCGTGGTGCCCCTGGGCCCGAACCCCCGTGTGGGCTGTGTGCTGCTGAGCCCCGCCGGAGAGGTCCTCGCCGAGGGTCACCATCGAGGCGCCGGCACCCCGCACGCCGAGGCCGACGCCCTCTCCCGCGCGACCGTCCCCGTGACCGGTGCGACCGCCGTGGTCACCCTCGAGCCCTGCAACCATGTGGGCCGCACCGGCCCCTGCGCCGAGGCGCTGATCGAGGCCGGCATCCACCGGGTGATCATCGCCCGCCGCGATCCGAACCCCGTCGCGAGTGGCGGCATCCAGCGCCTGCGCGAGGCCGGGATCGACGTCGTGCTCGACGTACCGGACGATCTCGCCGGCGCTGCGGCAGCCCTCAACCGAGGCTGGGAACACGGACTGCGGCACGAGCGTCCCCTGGTCACCGCCAAGATCGCCCTCACCCTCGATGGCCGCGCGGCCGCCGCCGACGGCACCAGCCAGTGGATCACCGGCCCCGCAGCCCGCGAAGAGGTCCACCTCCTGCGCACCACCTGCGACACCGTGCTGGTGGGCACCGGCACGGCCCGGATCGACCACCCAGCCCTCACGGCCCGTCGGCCCGACGGGACACTGCATCCGCGACAGCCGCTGCGGGCCGTGATGGGCATCGGCGAGGCGCCCACGCTGCCCGCCATCGACGGTGCCGGCGAGGAGATCCGGCTGCTCACCCGCGACCCGTCGGCCGCCCTCGCGGAGCTGTTCGATCGCGGTGCCCGGCATGTGCTGCTCGAAGGAGGGCCCACCCTCGCCGCCGCCTTCCTGCGGGAGGGCCTGGTGGATGAGCTGATCCTCCACCTCGCCCCGACGCTGCTCGGGACCGGCCGCCCCGCCGTCGCGGACCTCTCCATCACCACCCTCACCGACCGGCTCGATCTGGACCTGGTCGATGTCACTCCGCTGCGCTCACCGGAGGGGCCGACGGATCTGCGCCTCACCCTCCGCCCCCGCATCCGGCCCTCTCCACCAGCCAACTAGCGCCGTCTGACGTGCAACGCCCGAACCGCAGCGCCCGAACCGCAGCGCCTGAACCGCACCGTCTGATCCCCACCGTTTGATCCCCATCGTCTGAACCACCCCGCCTGACCTGGAAGGATCCTCATGTTCACCGGCATCATCGAAGAGCTCGGCACCGTCGAGTCGCTCACCCCGGGCGCCGATCCCACCCGCCTGCAGATCCGTTCCCCGCACGTGCTCGACGGCATCGCCCTCGGCGACTCGATCGCCGTGAACGGCTGCTGCCTGACCGTGACCGCGCACGAGGGCGAGCTCTGGAGCGCGGACGTCATCTCCACCACCCTCGCCGCGACCTCCCTCGGCGACCTCGCGCCCGGGGACCGCGTGAATCTCGAGCGATGCGTGCGGGCGGGCGGCCGCCTGGACGGCCACATCGTGCAGGGCCACGTCGACGGCGTCGGCGAGGTCAGCGGGCGTGAGGAGGCGGAGGGGACCACCCTGCTGCACCTCGCGCTGCCTGCCGGTCTGGCGCGTTACGTCGTGGCGAAGGGCTCCCTCGCCGTGGACGGCGTGAGCCTCACCGTCGCCGAGATCGAGGGAGACCAGGTCACGATCGGCCTGATCCCCGAGACCCTCGCCCGCACCACCCTCGGTGGCCGCGACGTCGGCGACCGCGTGAACCTCGAGGTGGACGTGCTGGCGAAGTACGTCGAGAAGCTCACCGCAAGCCTGCTGCCCACCACTGAGGAGACCCGATGACCGCCCTGCGCCTGGATCCCGTCGAGGAGGCGATCGCCGCGATCGCCGCCGGTCACGCCGTGGTCGTCGTCGACGACGAGGACCGCGAGAACGAGGGCGACCTGATCCTGGCCGCCTCCGCCGCGACCCCCGCCCTGATCGGCTTCGCCGTGCGCCACTCGAGCGGTCTGCTGTGCGCCCCGATGAGCGGAGAGCGGGCCGACGCCTTCGAGCTGCCGCTCATGGTGCGGGAGAACGCCGACCCGCTGCGCACCGCCTACACCGTGAGCGTCGACGCTAGCGAGGGCGTGACCACCGGCATCAGCGCCTCCGACCGTGCCCGCACCCTCCGGGTCCTCGCCGGAGCGGACACCGTGGCCGGAGACCTCATCCGTCCCGGTCACGTGCTCCCTCTGCGCGCGAAGCCCGGCGGCGTGCTCGAACGTCGCGGCCACACCGAGGCGGCCGTCGACCTCACCCGCCTCGCCGGCCTGCCCGCGGTGGGGATGATCGTCGAGCTCGTCCACGACGACGGCGAGATGATGCGCGGCCCCGCCCTGCGCGAGTTCGCCGACCAGCACGGTCTGGTGATGATCTCGATCGAGCACCTCGCCGCATACCGCAGGCGGGAGGATCAGCCAGCCCTCGAGATCACGGCGCCGGTCCCGCTGCCCACCCCTCACGGCACCTTCCAGGCGCTCGCCGTGCGCGAGGGCACCGCCGAGCACCTGGTGCTGGTGCGCGGAGACGTCACCGCCGGTGGCCCGGTGCTCACCCGGGTGCACTCCGAATGCGTCACCGGGGATGTCTTCGGCTCCCGCCGCTGCGACTGCGGTCCCCAGCTGCAGGAGTCCCTGGCCCGCATCGACGCGGCCGGGCGAGGGGTGCTGATCCTGCTGCGCGGCCATGAGGGCCGCGGCATCGGCCTGGTCGAGAAGCTGCGCGCCTACGCCCTGCAGGACGCAGGGCGGGACACCGTCGACGCGAACCTCGACCTCGGCCTGCCGGTGGACGCCCGCTCCTTCGCCGCGGTCCCCGGCATCCTCGCCCACCTCGGGGTGCGCGCCGTCGAGTTGCTCACCCACAACCCCGAGAAGGCCCACGCCCTGGTGGGCGGGGGCGTCGAGGTCGCCGGCACCACCGACCTCACCACCCATCCGACCCCTGAGAACCTCACCTATCTGACCACCAAGCG
Organism: Brachybacterium sp. AOP42-C2-15; assembly: GCF_052377065.1. Taxonomy (NCBI): domain Bacteria; kingdom Bacillati; phylum Actinomycetota; class Actinomycetes; order Micrococcales; family Dermabacteraceae; genus Brachybacterium; species Brachybacterium sp. AOP42-C2-15. The sequence continues at coordinate 43,729 of NZ_JBQSWK010000021.1, read as the reverse complement.
GGACCGACTGGGACATCGCCTCCGCGATCTCCCCGACCTCCCCACCACCCACCTCGAAGGAGAGACCGCATGAGCGGCCACGGAAGCCCCACCACCCAGATCCCCCACCAGCCCACCACCCGGCTCGCGATCGTCGCGGCGTCCTGGCATGAGCAGGTCATGGACGGACTGCTCGCCGGCGCTCTGCGAGGCGCCGCCGAAGCCGGCATCACCGCCCCGACCGTCGTGCGTGCCCCCGGCTCCTTCGAGCTGCCGGTGATCGCGGACGCCCTGGCCCGCGAGCACGACGCGGTCGTGGCGCTCGGCGTCGTGATCCGCGGCGGCACCCCGCACTTCGAGTATGTGTGCTCCGCGGCGACGGACGGCCTGAACCGGGTCGCCCTGGATCACGGCGTGCCGATCGGATTCGGCCTGCTGACCTGCGACGACGAGGAGCAGGCGCTCGATCGGGCGGGGCTTGCGGACTCGCGCGAGGACAAGGGCTACGAGGCGGTGGCCGCTGCGCTGATCACCGCGAGCGTGCTGAGAGAGCTGAACGGGAGCGGCGCCGGAGCCTCCTCGGAGCTCCCGCGAGGCTGAGGGGAGCTCCCGCGAGCCCGAGGCTATCGGGGCGTCTGGTGCGAGCACGCCAGGCGCCCCTGTGCCGCGACAGGACCCGGGGAGGGGTACGGGACCCCGTCCCACGGAGGTTGATGTCGAAATCGAGGGGGTTCCAGGCCATCTGAGGGCCGTTCCGGGTCGCGTTGTCCACAGAACTGGCCATGAGAATAGGTTCAGGAGACGATTTCCGCTAGAATCAGGGAGGTTCGGCCGACGTCCTCCGACGTCCTCGTGGACTCGATGCTGTCGGCTCGATCGCCGTGGCCTACGGATGTCTCACGCGCGCACGCGCGCGGGCATCAGTGGGCCGCCTGTGCGAAGAGTCGGCGGTCCCGTCCGCCTGGTCTGCTGAACCACCCTCGGCGCTCTCCCGACCGAGGGACCCTGGACTGCGAGGAGCCACATCAGGTGAGCGACAGCGACCGCCCCATGCCCGATCAGGACGTGCCCGTGGGCACGACGGACCCAACCCCCGTGCCGGGCGAGGGTGCCGTGCCGGTCGAGTCCGGCTCGACGGAGCCCACCGCCGGAGAGCGTGCGGCCCGTGCGCCCGAGCACTACGAGGCCTCGGACATCACGGTCCTCGAGGGCCTCGAGGCGGTCCGCAAGCGTCCGGGCATGTACATCGGCTCCACTGGTGAGCGCGGCCTGCACCACATGGTCCAGGAGATCGTCGACAACTCGGTGGACGAGGCGATGGCCGGTCACGGCGACACCATCGAGGTCACGCTGCTGGCCGACGGCGGCGTGCGCGTGGTGGACCACGCCCGCGGCATCCCGGTGGACATGCACCCCACCGAGGGCAAGCCTGCGGTCGAGCTCGTGCTCACCGTCCTGCACGCCGGCGGCAAGTTCGGCGGCGGCGGCTATGCGGTCTCCGGCGGTCTGCACGGCGTCGGCTCCTCCGTGGTCAACGCCCTGTCCATCCGGATGGAGGTCGAGATCCGCCGCCAGGGTTACGTCTGGCGCCAGGCGTACAGCCGCGGCGTCCCGCTGGCCCCGCTCGAGAAGGGCGAGGAGGCCACCGAGACCGGCACCACCATCAGCTTCTGGGCCGACGACGAGATCTTCGACGAGACCGTCTACGACTTCGAGACGCTGCGCAAGCGGTTCCAGCAGATGGCGTTCCTGAACAAGGGACTGCGCATCACCCTGACCGACGAGCGCCTCCCGGAACAGGGAGACGACGGCGAGGACGACATCGTCGACGTCGAGCTCGAGGCGGAGGGCGCCGAGAAGGACAAGGGCCCCCGCACCATCTCGTACCACTACGAGCGCGGCCTGCAGGACTTCGTCGAGTTCATCAACACCTCCAAGCGGGCCGAGGTGATCCACCCCGACATCATCTCCTTCGAGTCCGAGGACACCGACGCGCACATCAGCGTCGAGGTCGCGATGCAGTGGACCGGCGCCTACTCGGAGTCAGTGCACACCTACGCCAACACGATCAACACCCACGAGGGCGGCACCCACGAGGAGGGCTTCCGCTCCTCGCTCACCTCGATCGTGAACCGCTACGGCCGCGCCCAGGGCCTGCTCAAGGAGAAGGACGCCAACCTCACCGGCGAGGACATCCGCGAGGGTCTGACCGCGGTCATCTCCGTGAAGCTCGGCGAGCCGCAGTTCGAGGGCCAGACCAAGACCAAGCTCGGCAACACCATCGCCCGCACCTTCATGGTCAAGGTGATGACCGATCAGCTGCAGGACTGGTTCGTCTCCCATCCGCAGGAGGCCAAGTCCATCGTCATGAAGGGCCAGGCCGCCGCGGCCGCCCGCGAGGCGGCCCGCAAGGCCCGCGACGCCACCCGTCGCAAGTCCCCGCTGGAGACCGGCGGCATGCCCGGCAAGCTGCGCGACTGCGCCTCGCGCAACCCCGCCGAGTCCGAGATCTTCATCGTCGAGGGCGACTCCGCCGGCGGCTCGGCCGTGATGGGCCGGGATCCGCGCACCCAGGCGATCCTGCCCATCCGCGGAAAGATCCTGAACGTCGAGAAGGCACGCCTGGACCGAGCCCTGGACAACCAGGAGGTCAGGTCCCTGATCACCGCCTTCGGCACCGGCATCGGCGAGGACTTCGACGCCACCAAGCTGCGGTACCACAAGATCATCCTGATGGCGGATGCCGACGTCGACGGCCAGCACATCTGCACCCTGCTGCTCACGCTGCTGTTCCGCTACATGCGGCCGCTGATCGAGCTGGGCCACGTGTTCATCGCGATGCCGCCGCTGTTCCGCCTGAAGTGGACCAACGCCCCGCACGAGTACGTCTTCAGCGACGTCGAGCGGGACGAGCGCCTCGAGGCCGGTCGCGCGGCGGGCCGTCGGATCCCCCGGGACAACGGCATCCAGCGCTACAAGGGTCTGGGCGAGATGGACTGGAAGGAACTCCAGTCCACCACCATGGACACCAACACGCGCACGTTGAAGCAGGTCACGGTCGATGAGGCCGCCGATGCGGACACCATCTTCTCCGTCCTGATGGGGGATGACGTCGAGTCCCGGCGCCGCTTCATCCAGGAGAACGCCAAGGACGTCCGCTTCCTCGACATCTGATCGTCGGACCCCGGGGCGGCGCCGGCCGCCGTGCGCCCCCGGGGGCCCTGACCCATCGGCCCCATCTGAAAGGCCTTGTGCCCCATGAGTGACACCCCGCAGAACCCAGACGAGACCCCGCGCCCCGACCAGGACCCGAGCCCGGAGCAGACCCCGGGCGAGGAGACCACCCCCGCGCAGAGCGCCGGCATCGGTGGCCAGGAGACGCCCGAGGGCGCCCACGAGATCTCCGCCGAGGAGGCCGCCTCGCGCACGGTCACCCTGGTGGATCCGTTGGACGAGCACGAGGTCGACCGGATCACCCAGGTCGACCTGAACCAGGAGATGCAGCGCTCCTATCTCGACTACGCGATGAGCGTCATCGTCTCGCGCGCCCTGCCGGACGTGCGCGACGGGCTCAAGCCCGTCCACCGCCGCATCGTCTACGCGATGTACGACGGCGGCTACCGGCCCGACCGCTCCTTCTCGAAGTCCGCGAAGGTCGTCGGCGAGGTCATGGGCAACTACCACCCCCACGGCGACAGCGCCATCTACGACGCCATGGTGCGCCTCGTGCAGCCCTGGTCGATGCGCTACCCGCTGATCCTGGGACAGGGCAACTTCGGCTCCGCCGGTGATGACGGCGCCGCCGCCCCCCGGTACACCGAGTGCAAGATGGCCCCGCTGGCCCTCGAGCTCGTGCGTGACATCGACCAGGAGACGGTCGACATGCAGGGCAACTACGACAACACCGTCGACGAGCCCACCGTGCTGCCCGCCCGCTTCCCGAACCTGCTGGTCAACGGCTCTTCCGGGATCGCCGTCGGCATGGCCACGAACATCCCGCCGCACAACCTGCGCGAGGTGGCCGAGGCCGCCCAGTGGCTGCTGACCAACTACGAGGCCACCAAGCCTGAGCTGCTCGAGGCCTGCCTGCGCCTGATCAAGGGCCCCGACTTCCCCTCCGGCGCCACCATCGTGGGCACCTCCGGCATCGAGGATGCCTATCGCACCGGGCGCGGCTCGATCACCCAGCGCGCCGTGGTCTCCACCGAGGAGATCAACGGCCGGATGTCCCTCGTGGTCACCGAACTGCCCTACCAGGTCAACCCCGACAATCTTGCGCGGAAGATCGCCGAGATGGTCAAGCTCGGCAAGATCCAGGGCATCGCCGACATCACCGACGAGACCTCCGGCCGCACCGGCCAGCGCCTGGTCATCACCCTCAAGCGCGACGCCGTGGCGAAGGTGGTGCTGAACAACCTCTTCAAGCACACCCAGCTGCAGGAGAACTTCTCCGCGAACATGCTGGCGCTTGCGAACGGGGTGCCGCGCACGCTGTCGATCGACTCCTTCGTGCGCGAGTGGACCAAGCACCAGATCGACGTCATCGTGCGCCGCACGAGGTTCCGTCTGCGCAAGGCCGAGGAGCAGATCCACGTCTTCCGCGGCTACCTCAAGGCGCTCGACGCCCTGGACGAGGTCATCGCGCTGATCCGCCGCTCTCCGGACGTCGACGAGGCCCGCACCGGCCTGATCGACCTTCTCGAGATCGACGAGATCCAGGCCAACGCGATCCTCGCGATGCAGCTGCGCCGCCTGGCCGCCCTCGAGCGCCAGAAGATCATCGAGGAGCACGACAAGCTGCAGGCCCTGATCGAGGAGTACACCGCGATCCTGGCCTCGCCCGAGCGGCAGCGCGAGATCGTCTCCGAGGAGCTCGCCGAGATCGTGGACCGCTACGGCGATGACCGTCGCACCCAGATCCTCCCCTTCGCCGGAGACATGGCGATGGAGGACCTGATCCCCGAGGAGGATGTGGTCGTCACCATCACGCGCGGCGGCTACGTCAAGCGCACCCGTGAGGACCAGTACCGCGCCCAGAAGCGGGGCGGCAAGGGGGTCCGCGGCGCGTCGCTGCGCGAGGACGACGTGGTCGAGCACTTCTTCACTACGACCACGCACCGCTGGCTGCTGTTCTTCACCAACCAGGGCCGTGTCTACCGCTCCAAGGGCTACGAGCTGCCCGAGGCGCCGCGGGACGCGAAGGGCCAGCACGTCGCGAACCTGATGGCCTTCCAGCCGGACGAGCACATCGCCTCGGTGCTCGCGATCGACAGCTACGAGGACGCCCAGTACCTCGTGCTCGCGACCGAGTCGGGCCTGGTCAAGAAGACGGCTATGTCGGCCTTCGACTCGAACCGCACCGGCGGCATCATCGCGATCAACCTGCGCGAGGTCGACGGCGTCGACGGCACCCGCCCGGACCGCGTGATCGCGGCCCGCGCCGTGAACGCCGACGACGAGATCCTGCTGGTCTCCCGCAACGGCCAGTCCGTGCGGATGCCTGCGGATGACGGCACGATGCGCCCGACGGGCCGCGCCACCAGCGGCGTCACCGGCATGAAGTTCCGCCATGACGACCAGCTGCTGGCCATGGACGTGGTGCGTCCGGACACCTTCGTGGTCACCGTGACCGACGGCGGCTTCGCCAAGCGCACCAGCGTCGACGAGTACCGCCTGCAGGGTCGTGGCGGCCTGGGCATCCGGGTCGCGAAGCTGCCCGACGACCGCGGCCACCTCGTCGGTGCCGCCGTCGTCGAGGAGTCCGACGAGCTGCTGGTGGTCATGGAGCGCGGCCGCGTGGTCCGCTCCAAGGTCGCCGAGGTCCCGGCCAAGGGCCGCACCACCATGGGCGTCGTCTTCGCCAAGCCCGACAAGGGCGACCGCATCCTGCTGGTCACCACCGGCCAGGAGACCGAGGTCGACGACGAGGACGCCGAGGCGCCCGAGATCATCGATGCCGACGCGAGCACCGACGCAGCTGGAGTTGCCGAGGCTGCTGAGGTGGCCGAGGGCGCTGTCGACGGCGCAGGCGAGGATGCTGTGGAGATCTCCTCGCAGGGCGCGCCCGAGGGTGTGGCCGACGAGGCTGATGTTCTAGGCTCTGACGAGTCCGACCAGTCGCCGCAGGGCGACGCCGACCCGAACCAGGAGTGACCCGTGAGCACCAGTGAGTCCAGGACAGCCTCCGGGTCCCCCAGCCCGGCCGAGTCCACGACCAAGCTCCCGGCCTTCGAGGACACGTCCTCGCCGGCCGAGTCCCCGATGGGTGCGGGCCGTGGCTCCGCGGCCAAGGGCGCGAGCCGCAGCCCGAAGAAGACCAGTGGGATCGCGAATCCGGCGGAGAAGGAACGTCGCGGCCCCCGCCGTGTGCGCCTGACCCTGGCCCGGCTCGACCCGTTCTCGGTGATGAAGCTGTCGTTCCTGGCCGCGATCGCCATCGGCATCGCGACCGTGGTCGCCGTGGTGCTGCTGTGGAACCTGGTCGAGGCGATCGGCATGTGGGACCAGATCGAAGAGCTGGGTCGCTCCCTGAACGGCGGCGATCCGCTGCCCTTCATGGAGTTCTTCAGCTTCTCGAAGATGACCAGCTACGGCACCATCGTCGCGGTGGTGAACGTCGTGATCATCACCGCCCTCGGCACCCTTCTGGCCTTCCTCTACAACCTGGTGGCGGCGCTGCTGGGTGGATTGAAGATGACCTTTACCGACGAGTGAGGCTCATGGCGGGCCCCGCGTGAGACCGGTGGCTCAGGCGCCCTGAGGGTCGGTGAGGTCGGTGATGTCGGCGAGCTGGGCGGCGAGGTGGGAGAGTGCCGCCTCGGCGGGAACAGTGACCGCGACCCCGTGGGCGCCGGCACCGAGGGAGATCGTGCGCTGTGGGTCACCGGTGAGGTCCATGTCGGCGATCACGGGCCAGGCGGTGATCGACCCGAAGGGTGTGATGGTGCCGCGCTCATAGCCGGTGACCTCCTGGGCGACGTCCTTGTCCGGCATCGACAACCGGTTCACCCCCAGCAGCGCCCGCAGCTTCGGCCAGGAGATCTCACGATCACCCGGGACCAGCACGAACAGGAAGTCCCCCTCGCCGCGACGCACCACGAGGGTCTTGATGATGTCGCGAGGCTCCACCCCGCGAGCGGCCGCCGCCTCGGCGAGGGAGCCCACCCGGCCGTGCCGGGTGATCTCGTAGGTGAGGCCGGAAGCCTCCAGGGCGTCGATCGCACGCTGTTCGCTCATGGTGCCAGGGTAGGCCCGGCTCTCAACCTCGCTCTCAACCTCGGCGGCGCTCCATCCAGTCCTCGGGGCCGTCGAGGGGAGTCCAGCCGGCGCGTTCGTAGAGAACTCGGGCCTCGGCGGAGGCTTTCAGCACGACCCTCGTGAGGCCCAGGGGTGCGAGGTCCTCGAGCACGCCGTCGACGATCGCCGCGCCCAGGCCGCACCTGCGGTGGGCGGGATCCACGACCACGTCGGCGAGCCAGGCGAAGGTCACCCCGTCGGTGACGACTCGGGCGTAGGCGACCTGGTCACCGGTGCGCCCCTGGTAGATCCCGTAGTTCCGGGACCCGGCGATGATCGCCTCCTGAGTCTCCCGGTCACGGCCCTGCGCCCAGTGCGCGTGCTCGAGCAGCAGCTGGTGCACGCGCACCGCGTCGATCCGCCCGGAATCCGTGGAGAACTCGTAGCCGGAGGGGAGCTGGGGAGGCGTGACCATGGGAAGAAGTGTGGGTGCTCGGGCGCCGTGTGTCCCAGGTGTCCTGCTCTGCGGACCATCTCTGCGACGGGCGTGAGGGTGATCGCGGTTCCCTGGGCGGGGTGCACAGACCTCGCTATGGTCGAAGGATGTCTTCCTCCACGATGACCGCCGTCGCTGCTCCCTCTGCCGCTCCCGAGGACTACCCGTGGCTCGGTCCGGCCGTGCGCTCGGCCCTGCTGCGGAGCGAGGGCGTCGTGGAGCTGGATCCGAGCGGCGGCGTGGACGCCCCGAGCGAGCAGCTCGAGGAGGCGCTCATCGACACCGCGGCGATCGAGCAGGCCCTCGCCGCCGACGGGGTGGCCCCGCTGGCCGAGCGCACCCTGGTGGTGGCCGTCGGCTCCAACCAGACCCCGCAGACGATCGCCCGCAAATACCACCGCTCCGGCCGCCGCATCCCGGCGACCACGCCGTTCGTGCGATGCACCGTGCACAACCTCGCCGTCGGGCACGTCGCCCACACCGCTGCACCGGGGTATGTGCCCGCAGCCCCGTACCTCGCCCCAGGGGAGCGGATGGAGCTCGTCGCAACCTGGTTCGACGACGAACAGCTCGAGGTCGTCGACGCCACCGAGCCGAACTACGACCGGGTGCGGCTGTCCACCGACGACTTCCCCCTCACCCTTGCCACCGGTGTGAGGCCTGCGCATTTCGATGTCTACGCCTCGCTCTGGGGCGTGATCGCCCGGGAGGAGCAGCCGATCCCGCTGCGCCATCGCCAGCAGGAGATGTTCGACGAACTGGTCGGGCTCACCGGAGATCCGCTGACCCACGGCGAAGCCGCTGAGGTGTGCGCAGCGCTGGCCGCGTCCCCGGAGGCGCTCCATGAGCTGGTCACGGTGCACGAGCTGGTCGTGGGCGACGGCCTGCCCCGCTGAGAGGCGGCTGACTCGCTGAGAGGCGCCTGCCCGTGGGTGCCGCGCAGGCCACGAAGCCGCTCAGGCCACGGTGCCGCGCTCAGACCACGGTGCAGCGCACCGTGTGCCAGCCGCTGGACCCGTCGGGTGCGGGGTTCGCCCGCTCCTCGGTCTGCACCTCGCCCTCGCCGTCGGTCGCGCGGACCATGATGCTGTGGTCGCCGGGGGACGCATCCTCCCAGCGCAGGGACCACTGGACCCAGGTGTCCTCGGAGACTTCCGCGCCGAGCTCGGCCGCGCGCCAGTCGCCGTCGTCGATCCGTACCTCGACCGCCGCGATGCCGCGCTGCTGAGCCCAGGCGGTGCCGCCGAGCATCACGGCACCGCTGGCGTCGGGGCGGAGATCCCCGAAGGAGCGGGGAACGTCCACGCGGGAGGCGATCTTGATCGGCCCGCGCTCGGACCAGCCACGGGTGGACCAGTAGGCGACGTCGTCCGCGAAACGGGTGACCTTGAGCTCGGTGAGCCATTTGGTCGCGGAGACGTAGCCGTACAGGCCCGGCACCACCATCCGCACCGGATAGCCGTGCTCCGCAGGCAGCGGCTCGCCGTTCATGCCCACCGCGATCAGCGAGTCGCGGGAGTCGGTGAGCGCCTCGAGAGGGGTGGAGGCGGTGAACCCGTCGATCGAGCGAGAGAGGACCATGTCGGCCCCGTCCTTGACCCCTGCGCGCTCGAGCAATGTGCGCACGGGGACCCCCAGCCAGATCGCGTTGCCCACGAGATCCCCGCCGACCGCATTGGAGACGCAGGTCAGCGTCAGATTCGTGTCGATCATGGGCTCCGCGAGCAGCTCCTCGAAGCTCAGCGTCAGCTCCCGGTCCACGAGCCCATGTATCCGCAGCTGCCAGGTGGTGGGGTCCACCCGAGGCACCGCGAGAGCGGTGTCGATCCGATAGAAGTCCCCGTTCGGGGTGACGAAGGGCGGCATGCCCTCGAGGTTCACCTGGGCGCCCTCCGGGATCGGGTCCGCGGGGGTGCGCGGAGCGGGGAGCATGAACTGCGCCGCACGCTGAGCCACCTCACGGCTCGCGCTCACCCCGCGGGCGGTGGCGGCGGCGATCACTGCCAGGACGCCCACGGCGCCGATGCCCACCAGTGAGCGGCGCCGCGTCCAGCCGTCGCCGCGCTCCTCGACGGGGGCGTGGACGGTGCGCAGCAGGAACAGCAGAGTGGGCGCGGCGATCACGGTGCCAAGCAGAGTGGGGATGACATCGAGCGCAGAGTTCTGCGCGCGGGTCAGCACGATGATCATCGCGAACACCCCGAGAACCGCGAGGAGGCCGGCGGCGAGGCGCGGCCGGGCATCCCCGAGACGGCCGATCAATGCCGTGAGCACGAGGTACACGGCGATCATCGAGGCGAACAGCACCACCTTGTCCCAGGTGCCGAACAGACCCACCACCAGGTCCTTCACTGCAGGCGGGATGATGTCGACGAAGCCACCTCCGACGGCCACGAAGGGCGCGGAGGAGGAGCTGAAGGCCAGGGAGACCAGCTCCGCGACGGCTACCAGCACCACCCCGGAGATGGTCCCGGCCAGCATCGACCACAGGGGCTGTCGGGCCCGGCGAGGAGCGGCGGGCTGTGTGGCGGCGGACATCACAGCACACCCATCGCGATCGGGGTCATCGTCGGCTGGTCGGAGCCCCCGGCCGGCTCGATGGTCAGGCCGATGCTCGCGCCCTCGCTGATCTCGCCGGTCCTCATCACCGCCGTCGCCGGGTCCTCGATCGTCCCCGCGCTGTGGATGCTCTCGGGACTCTCGATGACCCACAGCTGGTAGTCCTCATCCGCGGGCAGCGCGGGCAGTCCGGCGGACTGGATGATCATGGCCTGCTGATCCTTCGAGTACATGAGGTTCAGGCTGCCGCCGTGCTGGGAGGGGACCGTGAGGTGGGCGGCGTCGGAGGAGGCCATGATCGTCGAGACCAGCTGGCTCTCCTGCTCCGCACCGGCCTGTGCGGATTCCATCGCCGCGAGGGCCTCCAGGGTCTCCTGCTGTGCGCCCCGCTCGGTGCCCCACAGGCCGAAGCCAACGATCGTCGTGACCATCAGCGCCGCGGCCGCGACGGCGAGCCAGCGAGTGCGGGAGCGATAGCGGTCCAGGGGGATCACAGCAGCGTCGTGCCCGGCAGAGTTGTGCTCAGCGGCGTCGCGCCCAGTGGGGTTGTGCTCCGCAGCGTCGTGCTCGGCCGCGGAGGCGCTCTCCGTGCGGGTGTCCGGCTCGACGGCTGAGTGCGTGGCTGTGCCTGTGCCTGTGTCTCTGTCGCCTGTGGAGACGTCCTCAGCCGGCTCCGGCGAGAGCTGGCGGGTCTGGGAGATCTGCGCCATCAGTGCGCGCTTGAGCTCGGGTCGGGGAGCCTCGCGCTCGAGGCTCCCGGCCAGCTCGCCGGCGGTCTCCTCGAAGGAGCGTGCCTCGGCCGCGGCCTCGGGATCCTTCGCGAGGAACTCCTCGAGCAGGGCGCGCTCCTCGGCATCCAGGGCGTTCAACGCCCAGGCACCAGTCATGTCATGCTGCTGATCGTTCACGAGGTCACCCCCAGGCTGTCGCGGAGGACGATCATTCCGTCCCGGATTCGTGTTTTGGCCGTCCCGACGGGGATGTCCAGAAGTTTCGCCACCTCCGTGTGGCTGTAGCCGCCGAAGTAGGCGAGGCGGATCGCATCGGCCTGCAGCCCGCTCAGCGAGCCCATCGCTGCCTGCACGCGCTGTGCCTCGACCCTCATGATGCCCTCCTCCTGCACGTCGACGACTTCGTCCTGGATGATCCGCAGCCCCTCCTGGGAGTCGCGGCGCCGAGCGGCGGCGCTGGAGCGGACCGTGTCCACCGCGCGGCGGTGGGCGATGGTGCAGATCCATCCGTGGGCGGATCCGCGCCGAGCATCGAACCGCGGGGCCTGCTTCCAGATCTCCACGAACACCTCCTGGAGCACTTCTTCGCTGATCGACACATCCCTCACCACGCGCTTGATCAGTGAGAACAGCAGCGACGAGGAGTCGTCGTAGAGACGGGAGAAGGCATCCTCGTCACCCCGAGCGACGCGGGGCAACAGCTCGGAGAGAGTGGGCGCGGCGGGAGCTTCCGCCACGTACCTTCCGCTATTGGTCTCCGGCGGTCGCCGTCGCTCGGCTGATGTCTCGGGAGGGTCGTGCACCATTCACAGCTCCTTCGAGGACCGGTCGAGCGGGCGGAGGTCATCGGGTCGATGCTCCCGCCCGCTCACCGCGTCTCCACAGTGTGCGCTGATATCAGCTGGCGTCCGCCATCGACGGAGGCATCAGAACGGTATCGACCAGGTAGACGGTCGCGTTCTGGGTCTTCACGCCGCCGCAGATCACGGTGGATCCATTGACCATCAGATCGTCGCCGCTGCCGGTCACCTCGACCTCTTCGCCCTGCACGGTCGTGTGCGTGCCGGCGATCTCGTCGGGGGAGAGCTGCCCGGGGACCACGTGGTAGGTGAGCACGGAGGAGAGACCCTCGGCGTCACCGGCCAGGGCGTTCAGGTCCGCCTCGGGGACTGCCGCGAAGGCGTCGTCCACCGGCGCGAACACGGTGAACTCGTCTCCATCGAGGGTATCGACGAGGTCCACGTCCGGGTTCAGCTCGCCGGAGACCGCTGAGGTCAGGGTGGTGAGGATCGGGTTGTTCGAGGCCGCCACGCTCAGCGGGTCCTGGGACATGCCCTCCACGGAGCCGGCGCCGTCCGGCACCATCGCGGCATAGTCCGCGCAGCCGGCGCCGACGAGATTCGCCGCGGGGTCCATGTCTCCGCCGCCGTCGGACGTCATCCCGCTGTCCTCGCTCTGCGTGGACGCGGGCTGCTCTCCGCCGTCGGCAGAGGTCGGATCATCGGTCATCCCGCCGGAGCATGCGCTCATCAGCGCGACGGTCGCCGCCAGTGCCCCGAGTCGGGGAAGGATCATGCGAGTGTTCATGGCGATCTCCTTGGTGATCCTGCTGTCGAGCTCGGAGGACCCGAGCACCGGACCTCCTCGGAAGGGGGTCATGCCGGAAGTTCGGAGCCGGACGGCGACCGGATTGGAGGTATTTCGCCGAGGCGTGCGGTGTCGTTGCCCGGACCGGTCCAGCGATGGGTCCGCTGTGACCTCGGAAACACCCGGTCGGACGGGTTGGACGCGGTGGCCTGCGTCGCGGTAACGTAGTCCGTCGGTGGCTGACACCGGTACGCTTCGGAGATCAGCCCCCATGGGCCTATAGCTCAGTCGGTTAGAGCGCTGTCCTGATAAGACAGAGGTCACTGGTTCAAGTCCAGTTAGGCCCACTTCGAGGATCGGAGGAACGTATGAAGAAGTTCATCACCGCCGCCGTCGTCCTTCTCGGGACGTCGATCGCCGGGATCCTCACCTGGCGGAAGGTCGAATCTGACCGCATCCGCAATGATCTGTGGAGCGAGGCGGAGCGCGTTTCCGCCGAGCAGGACGCGTCTGCTGCGAAGCAGGCTCAGCCGGCTCCCGCAGCTCGCGCCTGATCCACGGCCTGCCGCTGCGTGCGGCGGTAGGATCGTGACAACCGAATATGGGGACTTAGCTCAGTTGGTAGAGCGGTAGCTTTGCAAGCTTCAGGTCAGGGGTTCGACCCCCCTAGTCTCCACCCATAGACGACCCCCAGCTGAGATATCAGCTGGGGGTCGTTGCTGTCCGGGGGTCCGTCGCCGGCCCGGTACTCTGAGCGGATGCTTCCGCCCTCCGACGTGCTCGCACTGCTGCGTGCGAGGAGGAGCTCGCTGCCCCCCGCGCTCATGCGCGTGACGGACTACGTCCTGGAGTACCCCTCCGCGGTGGTGGGCATGTCCACCTCGCAGCTCGCGCATGCCGCCGAGACCTCGGAAGCCGCCGTGTCGCGTCTGTGCGAGCGGGTGGGGCTGTCCGGGTACCCCGCGCTGAAGTCCGGTCTCGCCGTGTCACTCTCGCGTGTGGCGGACCGTCCCTCGGTGAACGTCGCCACGATCGATGAGAGTGCGGGTCCGAGGGCCATCATCGACGTCGTCGCCCGCTCCCACCGGGACGCGATCCTGCTGACGGCCGAAGGGCTGGACCCCGACGAGATCAGCGCGGTGTGCGAGATCCTGCGGGAGACGCGTACCGCGATCGTCTACGCGCTCGCATCGTCCGCCCCGGTGGCCGAGGACCTCGCGACCAAGCTGGTGATGGCGGACGTCAGCGCGACCGCGACCTCCGACCGCCACCTGGCGGCCGCACTGCTGGCGAGGTACCGGGGACGCTGCGGTCTCGTCATCATCAGCACCACCGGGTATACCCAGGACTCCGTCTCGCTCGCCGAGGTCGGCCGGTCCCATGCCACTCCCGTCATCGCGGTGACCTCCGATCCGGAATCCCGACTGGCGCGCGCCGCCACCCATGTGCTGCGGACATCCGCCTACGAGGCGGGGCTGCGCTCGGGCGGCACCTCGGACCGGATCGCCCAGCTCCTGGTGGTCGACGTCCTGGTCACCGTGCTGCGCACCGCCGATCATCAGGCGGAGGTCGCGGTCATGCACCGGATGGACGAGGCGGTGTCCCCGTGGAAGCTGCCGCGGCTGGGACCGTCGGCCTCTCCGGGCACACCGTCCGACGGGGAGTGAGGATCCGGACACATCCCGCCGAGGGGTGAAGGATTCCTTCATAACACCGTCGGCCAGATGATATGTTCCGTCGCGATCTGCGGGGCCGTGCCCGCAGTCCTCGCCCCACCACCGAACGCCGACTCCTCGGCTCCCCGGCTCTGCATCGCTGCCGTCCGGGCGTGAGCCGTCGGCATGAGAGGTTCCGATGAAGTTCTTCCAACGCCTGGGCAGATCGCTGATGCTGCCCGTGGCCGTGCTGCCGGTCGCCGCGATCCTCAGTGGTCTCGGCTACTGGATCCTGACCGCGACCGGCGATGACGGCAATCTCGCGGGCGTGTTCCTCAAGCTTGCCGGTGGCGCGCTGCTGGACAACCTGCCGCTGCTGTTCGCGATCGGCGTGTCCATCGGCATGGCGACCAAGCCCGACGGCACCTCCGCGCTGGCGGGTCTGGTGTCGTGGCTGATGGTGACGACCCTGCTGGCCCCCGCGAACGTGGCCCTGTTCAAGGGCATCGAGGAGTCACAGGTCAACCCCGCATTCTCCAACCTCGAGAATGTGTTCGTGGGCATGCTCTGCGGGTTGATCGGTGCCTGGGCGTACGACCACTTCAAGGAGACCGAGCTTCCGGACGCGCTGTCCTTCTTCTCGGGCCGCCGCTCGGTCGCGATCATCACCGCCGGCGTCTCCCTCGGCTTGGCCCTGGTGCTGTTCTTCGTGTGGCCGCTGGTGTACTCGGGCCTCGTGGGCTTCGGTGAGTTCATCCTGACCCTCGGTCCCGTGGGCGTCGGGATCTACGGCTTCCTCAACCGCCTGCTGATCCCGCTGGGCCTGCACCACGCACTGAACTCGGTGTTCTGGTTCGATGTCGCCGGGATCAACGATCTGGGCAACTTCCTGGACGCCGAGGGGACCTACGGGGTCACCGGCCAGTACATGACCGGCTTCTTCCCGATCATGATGCTCGGCCTGCCCGGTGCGGCGCTGGCGATGTACGTGACCGCGAAGACCGCGCGACGCAAGGTCGCAGCTGGTGTGCTGCTCTCCAGTGCGATCGCCTCCTTCTTCGTCGGTGTCACCGAACCGCTCGAGTTCTCCTTCATGTTCCTGGCGCCGGGCCTCTACCTGGTCCACGCCGTGTTCACGGGCATCTCCATGGGCATCAGCGCGCTGCTGCCGGTGAGGATGGGCTTCGGGTTCTCCGGCGGCTTCATCGACCTCGTGCTGGGCTGGGTGAACCCGATGGCCCAGAACCCGTGGGCGATCCCGGTGATGGGCGTGTTCTGGTTCGCGGTCTACTTCGTCGTCTTCCGCGCCATCATCCTGCGCTTCGACCTGAAGACCCCCGGCCGTGAGGACGACGAGGATCTCCTCGAGGACGAGCAGGGCGGGGTCGCCATCGGCGGCGACAAGTACGCGATCACCGCAACCGCGTTCCTGGCAGCCCTGGGCGGCAAGGACAACATCGTGGATCTGGAGAACTGCGCGACCCGGCTCCGGATGGAGATCGCCGATACCTCCAAGGTCGACGAGGCTGCGCTGAAGCGTGCCGGCGCTGCCGGGACGATGAAGCCGGGCGGCCAGTCGGTCCAGGTCATCTACGGCACCAGCGTCCAGTTCGTGAAGGACGCGATGGAGCGGATCATCACCGGTCAGGCCGAGCCCGTCGCCGCCGTCGCTGCTGTCGGCGACGTGGACGGCGCGGCTGCGGTGGAGAGCGCCGGCGGCACCGTGACCGCGGTGCGGGCGAGCACGCTGGTCCGTCTGCGCCAGCCCCTGGCCGGGAACGTCATCCCGCTGTCGGAGGTGCCGGATGCGACCTTCGCACAGGAGATCATGGGGCCTGGCGTCGCGATCGAACCCACCTCCGGAGAGGTGGTCGCGCCGGCCGCCGGGACAGTGACGCACGTGTTCCCGACCGGGCACGCGGTCGCCCTGACCCTCGATGACGGCACCGAGGTGCTGATCCACGTCGGCCTGGACACCGTGAAGATGCAGGGCGAGGGCTTCACGACGCTCGTGGCCTCCGGGGAGCGGGTCAGCGCGGGCACCCCGCTGCTGCGCGCGGACCTCGCGGCGATCCAGAACGCCGGATATCCCGTCGTCACGCCGGTGATCGTCATGAACGACAAGGACGCCCGCATCGAGCTGGTCTGAGAAGTTCCCCGGCGACGCTCCCCGATGGCAGAGGCCCTTTTCCGGCGAGGACGGGGCGAGCACGGGACTCATCTGTGGAACGAGGCGGCCCTGGCGAAGGGTTCCACGGATGAGTCCTGCACTTCCGAGGCCGGCCCAGGGCGCGTGACGCGGATGACGACCGGCGTCACTCCCGCGAGACCGCTTCCGCCGCCGTGCCGTCGGCCGCCACGAGCGTGACCATCTCCTCGGTCCCGAGCCGGGCTCCCGCCGGAACCTGCGCCCCGTCCTGCACCAGGCAGCCGTGCAGACGTGCACCGGCGGCGATGCGCGCGCCGTCGAGCACCACGCAGTCCACCAGCTCGGCGCCGGCCTCGATCACCGCTCCCGGGCAGATCACGCTGTGAACCACCGTGCCCGCGATGTCGCTGCCCTGGGCGAGCAGCGCGTCGCGCACGTGCGCGCCGTCCCGCACCCGGGAGGGCAGCAGCTGCGGCTGGGCGGAGAAGATCGGCCAGTCGGGATCATCCAGCGTGACCCCGTCCCCGTCCAGCAGATGCATGTGAGCCTCCCAGTACGAGGCGAGCGTGCCGATGTCCCGCCAGTAGCCCTCGAGGCGGTGCTCGACGGTGCGACGGTGCTCCACGAAGTGGGGGATCAGGTCATCGCCCCAGTCCTGCAGCTCACCCACCTGATCGGGCAGGGTCTCGAGCGCATCGAGCAGTGCCATGGCGTCGAAGCAGAAGATCTCCGTGGCGACCAGGTCGGTCGGTGGATTCTCCGGCTTGTACCAGAACCGCTCGATGGCCCCGTCCTCCGCGGCGCGCACCACCCCGTGGCGGGACGCGTCCTGCGGGAGGCGGGTGGTGACCATGGTGAGGTCCGCGCCGGCGGCCGCATGCGTGTCGAGCACGTCCAGCAGGTTGATCGTGTAGAGGTGATCGGCGCTGAGCACCACCACCAGCTCGGGATCGAACTCGGCGATCAGCGCCCTCTGCCGCCACAGGGTGTCGCTGTTCCCTGCCGCGAAGCCCTCACCCTCAGCTCCCTCGAACGGGGCCAGGGTGCGCAGGCCACCGTGATTGCGATCCAGGTCCCAGGGCCGGCCCGCTGCCAGATGCGCATTCAGGGAGTGGGGGAGGTACTGCTCGATCACCCAGACGGTCGACAGGTGGCTGTTGGCGAGGTTGGACAGTGCCACGTCGATCAGCCGGTAGGAGCCACCCATCCGCAGGGCGGGCTTGGCTCTCTCGTCTGTCAGGGCGCCCATTCGGGAGCCCTGACCGCCGGCGAGGACGATCGCGAGGGTACGGGGTATGCGCATGCGGGTCAGGGTACGTCCGTGACGGAGCCGGCGGGCCTCAGTCGAGCGCCGGGTACGGGGTGCCGCGCAGCAGCCGTGCCAGGTGGGCGGCGTTGCGGGCGGCTGTGGCCATCGTCGACGCGACCGCTTCGGGCACCTTCTCGAGGTCCTGGTAGTCCGTCGAGCCCATCGCCTCGCCCACCCAGTAGGTGGCGCCCTGCGCGGGCAGGGTGAAGCCCACGTCGTTCAGACCCTGACCGAGATCCGCGGTCACCTTGTGCGCGCCGTCCTCGTTGCCGACCACGCCGATCAGAGCGACCTTGTCGAAGACGCGGGGACGACCTCCCTCGTCCGTCTCCGAGTCGCCGTTCAGTCGCTCCAGCACGCGCTGGGCGATGCTGCTGGGGTGGCCGAGCCAGATCGGGGTGGACAGCACCAGGATGTCCGCCGCGAGCACCTTCTCGTACAGGGCCGGCCACGCGTCTCCGGCGCCCATGTCGACCGCCACGCCCGGCCTGACGTCATGGTCGACGACCCGCACGGAGAAGGTGCTCACGCCGTGCTGCTCGAGCTCGTCCAGCAGCTGTCGGGCGAGACGATCGCTGCTCGAGGGCGCGGGGGAGGGCGTGAGCGAGCAGGTGAGGGCAAGGGCGGAGAGGTCGGTCATCGGTGGTTCCTTCCATCGAGGGGCGGACTGCCGGTCCTGCCGTGCTGGCCTCCGCGGGTGGGCCTGTCGAGATTCTCGACCGATCAGTCGGGCCGACGCGGTCGGCGCCGGTGACCAGCGGCTTCTGCGCCCGGGGCCTCCGGTCACGAGCCCTCCCCGCCGCGCCGGGAAATTCCCTCCCATCCGATCCGCCCTGGGTTCCGAACCACGTGATGGAACGCCGCCCACGACGGCTGCATGGTCGTCCGGCGTCCGACGAAGGAGTCATGATGCGCACGACGACGAAGCGACTGCTCCCCCTGTTCGCGGCCACGGCCGTGCTCGGCATGTTCGGGGCCTCCGGTGCCGCCCTGGCCGAGGGGCATGACGGCGGACACGGATCCACCACCCTCGAGGCCCACCTCACCGAGCTGAACGACTCCGGGGCCTCCGGCACCGCCTGGGTCACGGTCGAGGGCAATGAAGTCACCGTGAACCTGGAGAACACGGGCCTGCTGGCCGGGTCCCCGCATGCCCAGCACATCCACGTCGGCGGCAAGAACCAGTGCCCCGATCCGAACATGGAGGGAAGCGGCGAGAACGGGGCCATCCAGGTCTCCGACGCCCACGACGACTATGGACACATCGTCACCTCGCTGACCACCGAGGGCGACACCAGCCCGGACAGCGGCCTGGCCGTGGACCGGTTCCCGGTGGGCGACGATGCGTATGAGCGGACCATCGAGGTCAGCGACGAGGTCGCCGCGGATATCGCCGCCGGCGACGGCGTGATCGTCGTCCACGGCGTCGACCACAACGGCAGCGGGGCGTACGACGGCGATGTCGTCTCCGACCTCGACCCGAACCTGCCCTCCGAGGCCACCGATCCGGCCGCCTGCGGAACGCTCGACGTTGCCCAGATGGAGCAGTGGCCCGAGGGTGGTGCCGAGACCGGTGACGGCACCACTGCCGGGATCGAGCAGTCCGGTGCGATGCTCGCCGGTGGTGGGCTGCTGACCGCAGCGGCCGCCGGTGCCTTCGCACTGCGTCGTCGTCAGACCCAGAAGTGAGATGACCTCTCACGGAGAATCCCGACAGAACGGCGGCCGTCGCACGGCGGCCGTCGTTCTGGCGGCCCTCGCCCTGCTGGGTGCGGCGCTCCTGGTGTTCGCGCTGACCAGTCAGGTCGGCGCCCCGCCGGAGCCCGCGCTGCGCACGACCGGTGCGAGTGCGGACGGCACAGTTTCGGACGGCGCAGGTTCGGACGGCGGCGGCGCGGAGCCGTCGGACGCCGGAGGTGACGAGTCGTCGGCCGCTCACCGCGCCGAGACCGCCGAACCTTCGCAGCAGCCGGCGACCGCGGCGCCGGAGACGGCCGCCGCGGCTGCGCTCCCGGCGTCCGAGCCGACTGGCCTGCGCATCGATTCGATCGGCGTCGACGAGCGGGTCTTCCCGATCGGTCTCGGCGAGGACGGGAAGCTGCTGGCCCCCCGTGGGGAGCAGGCGGATCTCGCGGCCTGGTTCGACGGCTCTCCCACCCCGGGGGAGTCCGGGCCCGCCGTCATCGAGGGTCACGTGACCTGGGGCGGTGAACCGTCGGTCTTCTTCGAGCTCGGGGCCCTGCAGCCAGGAGACCGCATCGAGGTGGACCGGGAGGACGGCACCGTCGCGACCTTCGAGGTGTACGACGCTGCCCGGTACCCGAAGGACGAGTTCCCCACGGTGGCCGTCTACGGGCGGACCGACGGGCCGGAGCTGCGCCTGATCACCTGCAGCGGTGACCTCAACGCGGACGGGCACCACCTGGACAACACCGTGATCTCCGCACGACTCATCGAGAACTGAGGACAGACCATGGCCGCCTCCCGCACTTCGCAGGGCTGGCTCGGTCCGCTGCTGCTGCGCCTGCACTTCTACGCCGCGATCCTGGTGGGCCCGTTCCTGCTGATCTCCGCCGCCAGCGGGGCTCTCTACGCGGTGAGCCCCCAGCTCGAGAAGGTCGTCCACGCCGAGGCGCTCACCGCCCCGGCCGACGCCGCCCCGCTTCCGCTCGCAGACCAGGTGGAGGCGGCGCAGGCCTACATCGGGCCGGACGCACAGCTCGCCGCCGTGAGACCGGCACCGCAGCCCGGGGACACCACCCGGGTGATGTTCGTCGACGAAGCGCTCGCCGAGGGCGAGTCCCGGGCGATCTTCCTCGAACCCGCCTCCGGCGAGGTGCGCGGTGACCTCACCGTGTACGGCACCAGCGGGGCCCTGCCGCTGCGCGGCTGGATCGACCAGCTCCACCGGAACCTGCACCTCGGGGACGCGGGACGGCTCTACAGTGAGCTCTCCGCCTCCTGGCTCGGAGTGATCGCCCTGGCCGGGCTGGGGCTGTGGATCCGGCGGGCTCGGCGCTCCCGGCGAAGGCGCGACCTGGTGCGACCGGATCTGCGGGCGCGCGGCTACCGACGCACCCTCTCCCTGCACTCCTCGGCCGGCATCTGGGTGCTGCTGGGCGCGCTCTTCCTCGCCGCCACGGGGATCACCTGGTCGCAGTACGGCGGCGGGAACATCGGCACGATCAGGGAGGCCTTCGGATTCACCACCCAGGCCGTCAGCTCCGAGCTGCCCGCTGCCGGTGCTGGGACGGAGGTGGCGGCCGACGGACAGGGGGCGCATGAAGGCCACGGAACCGCAGCCGGGGGCGAGCAGGGGGCGCACACCGAGCACGGCGAGCACGGGGACGGGGATGGGGCCGATGGCGAGCAGGACGCGCACGGTGAGCACGATATGTACGGCGAGGGGGCCGGGGAGCCCGGTCACGGCTCCGACGGGGCGTTGGGCGATGCGCCGGGCGCGGTGTCGGGCGAGGCGCCGACGACCGGGCCGACGGACCGCACCGATCCGGCGGCGATCGACGACGTTCTCGCTGCCGGCAAGGCCGTCAACGTCGACACCGGCCTGGTCGAGATCCTTCCCCCGGCCGACGCCGACTCGGCCTGGGTGGTGCAGGAGATCCAACGCAGCTACCCGACGAAGGTCGACGCCGTGGCTGTCGACGGCGCCACTCTCGAGGTCATTGACCGGACCGACTTCGCCGAGCAGGATCTTGCCGCGAAGCTCACGCGCTGGGGCATCGACCTGCACATGGGGACGATGTTCGGCCTCGTCAACCAGATCGTGCTCTTCCTGATCGCCTCGACCTTGGTCGCGATGATCCTGTGGGGCTACGCGATGTGGTGGCAGCGGCGCCCGACCCGTGGGGGCCGCGGGCCGGGCAGGCCCCCACACCGCGGAGCATTGCACCGCGCCCCCTGGTGGGGCCTCCGGTGCCGACGCGTGACTACGCGGTCCGCAGCGAGCTGAACAGCAGGCTTGTCTGCGTGGAGTTGACCCCGGGGATGGCCCGGATCCGCTCGAGCGCCAGATCGAACTCGGAGAGGTTGCGGCAGCGGAGCTGGATCACGAGGTCCCAGGTCCCGGTGGTCGAGTGGAGCAGCTCGATCTCCGGGTAGCCGCGGATCTCGTGGACGATGTCGTGGTTGCGCCGGGTCTCGGTGGACACGAGCATGACGCCCTGGACCGAGTCCTGCTCGAGATCGCTGCTGACCCGGATCGTGAATCCCTCGATCACGCCGGTGTCCACGAGCCGGTCGATCCGCGAGGTGACGGTCGAGCGATTGATCCCCAGCTCCCGCGCCAGGACCGCCACCGGGGTGCGGCTGTTGGAGCGCAGAAGGGCGATGAGGCGGTAGTCCAGGTCGTCGAGCACGCAATCAGCGTAACGCCACCCGACAGAGTGCGGAAACATCGCGCATTCTGCCCGCAAGTCGGCGATTGCGCCGCCACATCGCCGAGCTCTACCGTCTCTCTTGGCCCAGGTGAGGGCGTGGTTCCGGGAGTTCCTCCCGCTGAGAGTTCGAGGTAGCGAAGTGCTCGATGTGTCCGTCCTCCCTGCCTTCCTGGTGGCGGTGCTCGTGATCCTGGTGACCCCCGGACCGGATATGGCCTTCCTGGTCGCGACCGGGATCAATCAGGGCCGCAGAGCGGCGGTGCGCGGAGCTTTCGGTGTCACCTCGGCGATGACCATCTGGGTGCTCGTCGCGGCGACGGGGCTGGGGGTGGCGCTGACGCAGCTGCCGTCGGCCCTCGATGCGATCCGGATCGCCGGCGCGGGCTATCTCCTCTTCCTCGCCGTCACCACCTGGCGGAACGCGGGGGCGGCGATGGCAGACGCGCAGACGGTCCCCCACGTGTTCCGTCGCGGCTTCCTGGTGAACCTCACCAACCCCAAGGTCGCGCTCTTCTTCGTGGCCTTCCTGCCCCAGTTCCTCGGCTCGGCGGATGAGCACCCCTTCGGCCAGATCCTCATGCTGGGCCTGCTGCTGCAGGCCACGGGGCTCATCGCGGACATCGCGATCGGCAGCGCGGCCGGACTGTTCCGGGATGCTGTGCTGGGCCGCCGCAAGGTGCGCCTGGCGCTCGACGGCGCGGCCGGCACGGTCTACGCCGCACTCGCCACCCTCCTGGTCGTGGGGGTCGCCCGCTCGTAGCGGCGAGATGCTGCCCCTCGGCATCGCTCGCGGTGTCGGCGCACGGGCCGGCTCGGTCATGATGGTGCGCGGACATGATGGTGCCCAGGCATGCCGGTGCACGGGCATGCCGGTGCCCGCGCGTCATGCGCCGGAGATCCCGGCGCCCTGCCCCGGATCCGCACCGAGTTGCGAGGAGGGACCCGATGATCACTCTGCACATCGACGGCCGACGGGTCGAAGACATCGCCTCCTTCTACGAGGAGGTGAACCGCGTCTTCATGCAGGGGGAGGACTGGCGCCTGGGGGAGAGCCTCGATGCCCTCGACGATCTGCTGTACGGCGGGTACGGTGCCCTGCACCGGCACGAGTCGGCCCGGGTGGTGTGGGAGGAGCACGAACTGTCCGCCGCCGCACTCGGTCTCCGCGCCACCCGCGAGCAGCTGCTCACGAAGCTCGCGACCCCGCAGCGGTATGACCAGGACCTCCTCCGTCGCCGACTCGAGCAGCTCGACGCCGAGGGCGGCCCCACCTACTTCGAGACGGTGCTGGAGATCTTCGGGTCTCACCCGGGGATCGAGCTCGTGCTGGCCTGAGCGGAGTGCAGCTCAGTCCTCCTGCCCCTGAGCGCTCCCGTCGGCCACCGGGGCGTGCCGCTCGAGGAACTCGAGCATCGAGACCCGGTCCACCCCGGTGAAGGTGCCCGTCGGCATCGCGGCCAGCAGCGAGGCGTGCAGCCGCGCGACCGGCCACACCGACCCCTCCCAGCGCTCCACGAGCGTCGGATCCGGCTCTCGGCAGCAGACCGGATCGGGACAGGAGGATGAGTGGCGCACCGTCGTCTCCCGGCCCCGGAACCACTTCGTGTGCTGGTAGGCGGTGCCCACCGAGATCGAGAACTCCCCACCCGGACCGGATTCGATGTGCGAGGTGCACCAATAGGTGCCACCCGGCTTGTCGGTGTACTGGCAGTACTGCCCCATCCGGTCCTCGCTGCGGAACACCCGCCGCGCGCTCCACCAGCGGCACACCCGCTGCCCCTCCACCGCGCCGAGCGCATCGGTGGGGAAGCGGACCTCGTCGTTCTGGTAGGCCTTGAGGATCGTGCCGGAGGAGTGGACTTTCAGGAAATGCACGGGGATGCCCAGGTGATGGGTGGCCAGGTTCGTGAAGCGGTGCGCAGCCATCTCGTAGCTGACAGCGAACTCGTCCCGCAGATCCTCGACCGACAGCTCCCGTTCCGCCTTCGCCCGGTGCAGGAAGTCCAGTGCCCCCGCCTCGGGCAGCAGCAGCGCGCAGGCCAGGTAGTTCGTCTCCACGCGCTGACGCAGGAGGTCCCCGTAGTCCGCGGGCTCGCCCTTCTGCAGCACATGGGCGGCGATCGCCTGCAGCACCGTGGTGCGAGGATCCGAGGTTGCCCTGCCCAGCGGCAGGTAGATCCGCATATGCTCCGAATCCGTGATCGACCTGGTCGAATGCGGCAGGTCGGGCACCGAGTGCAGGGAGAAGCCGAGCTTCGCGGCCAGCAGTGACACCTTCGACTGGGACAGCGGCCCGCCTCGATGCCCGATCTGCTCCAGCAGCTCCCGGGCCGCCTCCTCGAGCTCGGGATAGTAGTTCCCGCCCTCGGACTGCTCCTGGCGGAGCTGTCCGTTCACCCGCCGCGCCTCCTCCGGGGTCGCGGCCCGCTCTTCGTGCAGGCGCCGCAGCTCCTCGTGCAGGGCCAGGATCGTCTCGATCGCCGCATCGGAGAGAGACTTGCGCACCGGCAGCTCGGGCAGTGGGAGGCTCTGGTAGAGGGTGCCGGCCTGGGCTCTCTCCAGCGCGATCTCCAGTGCCGCCCGACGGGACGGCGGCTCGGGCTCCAGCAGGTCATCCACGCCCACTTCGAGCGCGCGGGCGATCCTTCGCAGCTCGCCGAGCTTCAGCTCCCGCCTGCCGTTCTCGATCACGGACAGCTGGGAAGGGGCGCGCTCGACCCGCTGCGCCAGCTGGGCGAGGGAGAGACCACGCTCCAGCCGGCGCGCACGGATGCGCTGACCGATCAGCAGCGGGTCGAAGGAGTCATCCTCGACATCTGTCGCAGGGGTCGTCGCCGGGCCGGGAGCAACCTCGTCGTGCACCATGCGCACACGGTGCCATAGAAAAGTTCTGATCGACAGAAATATCGAGAAAGTTCTTCGAATCGGGGGGTTCTAGGGGGCTTACGTGGGCTGCAGAGTGTGACTACTCGATGAAGTTCGTCGAGAGCGACGGTGGACCCACCGCCCCGCACACCCCGATCGATCCCGAGGAGCCGACGATGACCACGCCCATCCCTCCCACCACCCCCATCCCTCCCGCAACCTCTCTCCCTCCTACCGCGCCCGGCACCCCCCGTGCCGGAGACCAGACCATGACCGCCGAGGAGCTCGCCCGCGATTGGGAGATCGACCCCCGCTGGCGGAACGTGCGCCGCGACCACACCGCCGAGGACGTCATCGCGCTCGCCGGGCCCGTCCGCGAGGAGCGCACCCTCGCCCGCCGCGGCGCGGAGACCCTGTGGGACCTCATCGAGCTGAACACCTCCGATCCGGAGCAGTGGGTGCGGGCCCTCGGTGCTCTGACCGGCAACCAGGCCGTCCAGCAGGTCCGCGCCGGGCTGAAGGCCATCTACCTCTCCGGCTGGCAGGTCGCGGCCGATGCGAACCTCTCCGGGAAGACCTACCCCGACCAGTCCCTCTACCCCGTCAACTCGGTGCCCGCCGTGGTGCGCCGCATCAACAACGCCCTGCAGCGCGCCGCGCAGATCGAGCACGCGGAGACCGGCACGACCAGCCGCGAGTGGATGGCGCCGATCGTCGCCGACGCCGAGGCCGGCTTCGGCGGCCCGCTGAACGCCTACGAGCTGATGCTCTCGATGATCGAGGCTGGCGCCGCGGGTGTGCACTGGGAGGACCAGCTGGCCAGCGAGAAGAAGTGCGGCCACATGGGTGGCAAGGTCCTGGTCCCCACGTCGCAGCACGTGCGCACCCTCAGCGCCGCGCGCCTCGCCGCGGACGTCGCTGGCGCGTCGACGGTGATCATCGCCCGCACCGATGCCCTCGCCGCGAACCTGCTTACCAGCGACATCGACGAACGGGATCAGCCCTTCCTCACCGGGGAGCGCACCGCGGAGGGGTTCTACGCGGTCCGCCCCGGGATCGAGCCGGTGATCGCACGGGGCCTGGCCTATGCGGAGTACGCGGACCTGCTGTGGGTGGAGTCCTCCGAGCCGGATCTGGAGCTGGCCCGCACCTTCGCCGAGCGGATCCACCGCGACTTCCCCGAGCAGAAGCTCGCCTACAACTGCTCGCCCAGCTTCAACTGGAAGCGCCACCTGGACGACGCCCAGATCGCCACCTTCCAGCGCGAGCTCTCCGCCATGGGCTACGCCTTCCAGTTCATCACCCTGGCCGGCTTCCACTCGCTGAACCACGGCATGTTCGAGCTGGCCACCGGCTACCAGGAACGCCAGATGAGCGCCTACGTCGAGCTGCAGGAGGCCGAGTTCGCGGCAGCGGACCGCGGCTTCACCGCCCACCGCCACCAGGCCGAGGTGGGCACCGGCTACTTCGACCGGGTCGCCACCGCCCTGAACCCGTCCTCCAGCACCCTCGCGCTCGTCGGCTCCACCGAGACGGCGCAGTTCTGAACGACGCAGCTCTCCTCGAGGGAGCAGCTGACCCTCACGTACCGGCCCGCGCACCACCGCCGGCCCCCTGCACGACCGCCCACGAAGGAGCAGGATCATGACTCTCACCCAGCAGTCCCCACCCACCCAGCAGTCCCGACCCACCAGCGGCGCCCCGGCGAGTCCCACCACGGCGAGCCTCAGCTGGATCGAGCAGCTCGGTCCGATGGAGCACCGATTCGACGAGATCCTCACCCCGGAGGCGCTGAGCTTCCTCGCCGCGCTGCACGACCGCTTCACCAGCCGCCGCTCCCAGCTGCTCACGGCGCGGGCCATGCGGCGCGAGGCGATCTCCGGCGGCGCGATGTTCGACTTCCGCCCCGAGACCGCCGCGATCCGTGACGACCCGACCTGGCGAGTGGCCGGCCCCGGCCCGGGCCTCGAGGACCGCCGGGTCGAGATCACCGGCCCCACCGACCGGAAGATGACCGTCAACGCCATGAACTCCGGTGCGAACGTGTGGCTCGCCGACGGGGAGGATGCGCTGAGCCCCACCTGGCACAACGTCATCACCGGGCAGCTCAACCTCCACGACGCGATCCGTCGGAGGATCGACTTCGTGACCGACGAGGGCAAGGAGTACCGGCTGGGGGAGCAGACCCCCACCATCGTGTTCCGGCCCCGCGGCTGGCACCTCCCCGAGCAGCAGCTGCGGTATCAGCGGGCCGATGGCCGCTCCTGCCGAGCCTCCGCCTCGCTGGTGGACGTGGGCCTGTACCTCTTCCACAACGCCCACGAGCTGATCACCCGCGGCACCGGGCCCTACCTCTACCTGCCGAAGCTGGAGTCCCATCTCGAGGCGCGGCTGTGGGACGAGGTGTTCACCATCACCGAGCAGCACCTGGGCCTGGAGCACGGCACCATCCGCGCCACGGTGCTCATCGAGACGCTCCCCGCAGCCTTCGAGATGGACGAGATCCTCTATGAGCTGCGCGATCACTGCGCGGGGCTGAACGCGGGCCGCTGGGACTACCTGTTCTCGATCATCAAGCAGTTCCGCGATCGCGGCCGCAACCAGGTCCTGCCTGACCGCTCGCAGCTGACCATGACTGTCCCGTTCATGCGGGCCTACACGGAACTGCTGGTGCGCACCTGCCACCGCCGCGGCGCCTACGCGATCGGCGGGATGAGCGCCTTCATCCCGAACCGTCGGGACCCTGCGGTCACCGCGAACGCCTTCGCGAAGGTCTCCGAGGACAAGGCGCGGGAGGCGGCCGACGGATTCGACGGCACCTGGGTCGCGCACCCCGACCTGATCCCGGCGGCGCGCGCCGAGTTCGACGCGGTGCTGGGGGAGCGACCCCACCAGCTCGCACGCATGCGGGAGGACGTGCAGGTCACGGCCGCGGACCTGCTGGACCTGCGGGTCGAGGGCGGCCGCATCACCACCGCCGGGATCCGCCAGAACATCCAGGTGGCGCTGCGCTACCTCGACTCCTGGCTGCGGGGCCAGGGCGCCGCGGCGATCGACAACCTGATGGAGGACGCGGCGACCGCCGAGATCTCCCGCTCTCAGCTGTGGCAGTGGATCAACCAGGGGATGCTCACCGAGGAGGGCATGCCGATCGTCAAAGAGCGGATCGAGTACTTCATCGACCGCTGCGCCGAGGAGCTCGGCGGTGCCGAGGGTCTCTCGGGCGCTGAGGCGCTCCCGAGCGCCGAGGGCAGCCGGATCCCCGAGGCGGCCGAGCTGCTGAAGGACGCGGTGCTCGGAGAGGAGTTCCCGGCCTTCCTCACCACCGCCGCATACGAGCAGCACCTGCGCTGAGCGCGCGGGAGGCCCTGAGGGCGGGTGGAACCCCATGGCACCCCGTGGAGCCCCATGGAACCCTCGCCCTCAGAGATCCCCCCGGGGGTATCTTCAGGACATGCGGATCGGTATAGATGTGGGCACGACCAGGACCATTGCGGCAGGCGCCGACCGAGGGAACTACCCGGTGCTGAGCTTCCAGGACCCCGACGGGGACCCGCACGACCACTTCCCCTCGGTCATAGCGCTCGACGGAGACGCCCTGGTCCACGGCTTCGAGGCCGAGCGTGCCGCCCGAGCCGGTGCGCCTCACCTGCGCTCCTTCAAACGGCTGCTCGGGGACCCGACCACGCATCCCGGGACCATGGTCGAGCTCGGCGGGCGCGAGTTCGCCCTGCTGGACCTGCTCACCGGCTATCTCACGGCGGTGCGCACCGCCCTGCCGGTGCCGGTGGGGGAGGTGGCGGTCTCCGTCCCGGCGCACGCCCACTCGGCCCAGCGGGTGATGACCCTCGAAGCATTCCGACGGGCGGGCATCGACGTGATCGCGATGATCAACGAGCCCTCCGCCGCAGGCTTCGAGTACACCCACCACCAGAGCCGCTCCCTGACCTCGCGCCGCACCCGCATCGCGGTCTACGACCTGGGCGGCGGCACCTTCGACAGCTCCCTGGTGGAGGCCGACGGCGCCAGCCACGTGGTGCTCGGCAGCCGGGGCGAGAACCGCCTGGGCGGGGACGACTTCGACGAGGTCCTCGCGGAGCTCGCGCTCGAACGGGCGGGGATCCGTCCCGAGGACCTCTCCGCGGCCCAGCATGCCGCGCTGCGTGAGGAATGCCGGGAGGCCAAGGAACGCCTCACCCCGCAGACCCGCCGGGTGATGATCGAGATCACCGCGGAGCAGGACCCGGTGATCCTCCCCGTGGACGACTTCTACGCTGCGGCGGCACCGCTGGTGGAGCGCACCCTGGAGGTGATGGCGCCGTTGGTCGGCGCGCTCGACGCGGGCTCCGGCATCGCCGGCATCTACCTGGTGGGCGGAGGCTCGGGGCTGCCGCTGGTGGCCAGGCTGCTGCGGGAGCGCTTCGGCCGACGGGTCCATCGTTCCCCCTATCCCGCCGCGTCGACCGCGATCGGGCTGGCCATCGCCGTGGACCCTGACGCCGATGTCTCCCTCACCGATCGGCTCTCGCGCGGCATCGGGGTGTTCCGCGAGGCGGATTCCGGCGAGGGAGTCACCTTCGACCAGGTCCTCACCCCGGAAGCACCCCTGCCGCAGACCGGCAGCACCAGCGTGACCAGGCGCTACATGGCCGCGCACAACCTGGGCTGGTTCCGCTATGTCGAGCATCCTGCGCTCGATGACGCCGGGGAGCCGCGCGGCGACCTGGTTCCCTTTGCGGACGTCCTGTTCCCCTTCGATCCGGCGCTGCGTGAGCTCGGCGCTGCGGAGCTCGCCGCCGTCACGGTCGAGCGCCGCGAGGGCGGGCCGGAGATCGAGGAGACCTACACGGTGGACACCGCGGGCATAGTCACCGTACGGATCACAGATCTGAGCAGCGGCTTCAGCCGCGAGTACGGACTGGCCCGACGGGGCTGACGAAGGGACCGGCCCGAGGGGTGTGGGCGGGGGATCCCGTCGACGGGGCACACGAGGGTGCCGGCTCGGCGGGGCAGCCGTCGATGGGGGACGCACGCGCTGGTCAGGTCGAGTTTAGCCGTGCCGCTCGGCGCACCAGATGATCACGTTCGGCGGTCGAAGCCGCAGAGCGCGCGGCGTCGGCGAACAGGGCGGCGGCGCCGGCTCGGTCCCCGTCAGCCTCGTGCAGGTGGGCCGCCACGGCGGCGTAGCGAGGCAGCGTCGGGTCCAGCTCGGCCAGAGCGGCCAGCCCGGCGCGCGGTCCGTCGGCCTCTCCGAGGGCGACCACCCGGTTGAGCCGGGCGATCGGGCTGCCCGTCAGGCGCACCAGCTCGTCGTACCACTCGAGGATCTGCACCCAGTCCGTCTCCGCGACGGTGGCGGCGTCGGCATGCAGTGCCGCGATCGCCGCCTGGACCTGGAACTCCCCGAGCCGGTCCTGGCCGAGAGCGGACTGCAGGATCACCACCCCCTCCGCGATCAGCGTCGTGTCCCAGCGCGCACGGTCCTGCTCCGCGAGCGAGACCAGGGCTCCTTCGGCCGTGAAGCGGGCAGGGCGGCGCGCATGGTGAAGCAGCATCAGCGCGAGCAGGCCCATGACCTCCGGGTGAGTGATGGCGGCGTGCAGCTGCCGGGTCAGACGGATCGCCTCGGCGACGAGATCCACGTCCCCCGAGAATCCCTCGTTGAAGATCAGGTAGAGCACCCGCAGCACCGTGGCGACGTCCCCGGGGGCATCCAGTCGCTGCCCGGCCAGGGTGCGCTTCGCACGGGAGATGCGCTGGGCCATGGTCGCCTCAGGCACCAGATACGCCTCAGCGATCTGGCGGGTGGTCAGCCCGCCTACCGCTCGCAGCGTGAGGGCGACGGCGGAGGCCGGGGTCAGGGCGGGGTGAGCGCAGAGGAAGAGCAGCTGCAGGGAATCGTCGGCGGCTGAGACCACGCCGGGGTCGATATCGGATCCGAGGCGCTCCTCCCGGAGGTGTCGAGCCTGCTCCGCACGGACCTGATCCAGGAACTTCCGCCAGGCCACCGTGACCAGCCAGCCCTTCGGATCCCGAGGTGGGTTCTCCGCCCAGGAGCTGAGCGCCTCGATCAGCGCTTCCTGCACGGCATCCTCCGCCGCCGCGAACTCGGCGCCGCGGCGGCGGAGGATCCCGATCACTGCGGGGACCAGCTCCCGCAGCAGCTCCTCATTCATCCGATCGTCCTCATCCGGTCGTCGGAGCGTTCACGCCGTAGAAGGGGCGCAGCTCGAGCCACTCGTGGATCGGTGCGCCGTCCTTGCCCGGCGCCGCCGAGAGTTCACCGGCGACCGCGAGGGCCCGCTCGTAGCTGTCGACGTCGATGATCATCCATCCGGCGATGAGGTCCTTGGTCTCCGCGAACGGACCGTCGGTGACCGGCGGCTTTCCCTCGCCGTCGAATCGCACCCAGGTGCCCCCGGGGGAGAGCGCCTGGGAGTCGACGTACTCACCGCTCTCGGTGAGCCGGTCGGCGAGGTCGTTCATGTACTGCACGTGCGCGGTGACCTCGTCCGGACTCCACCGGTCCATGGGGACGTCGTTCTCGCCCTTCGGGGCACCGCGGTAGTGCTTCAGCAGCAGGTACTTGGCCATGGTTTCTCTCCTTCGAGGTGCGACCCATTGTGGTCGCGTGCACCCCTGGGACGGAACCGGCCGACGAATCTCTACATCCTGCGACATCCCGGTCGTCATCCCGTGCGCGGGCGATCCTCAGGGAGCCGGTGCCGGGACGGTTCTGCGATCGTCTGCTCCAGCCGGGGGACGGTGCTGTTCAGGCGAGTTCGTGCCCCTCGATGACCTCATCGAGGATCTCCGCGGTGTCGCGCAGCCTGTCGATCTCCTGCGCCAGCCGCTGCCGGTGCGCACGCAGGGATGCCAGCGAGTCCACGCCCTGCCCCTGGACTCCGATCAGTGCCGGCATCACGGGCTGGATCTCCGCGCTCGAGAGCCCGGCGGCGAACAGTCGCTGCACTAGCAGCACCTGGTCCACCGCCTCGGCATCGAAGCGGCGGTGCCCGGCGGCGGTGCGGCGCGGGGTGAGCAGGCCCTGCTCCTCGTAATAGCGCAACGAGCGCGCGCTGACCGAGGTGCGGGCGGAGAGCTCGCCGATGCTCAGGGAACTCTCGGCAGCAGCCCTCACATGAATGTCAACAGCGGTCATGCACGAACCCTATGATCACCGCCGCCGGGATCTGCGCAGGTCACGGGCGTGTCGCAGGAAGTGACATCCATGTCATGCACGGGTCTGATGTGGGGCGGGACGCCGGGCCGCGATGCTCAGGCCAGCGGGTTCGGCTGCGGAGGCAGGGCCGCGACGAGCGGGTGGTCCTTGTCGATCACGCCCAGCTTGGCTGCACCCCCGGGTGCGCCGAGGTCGTCGAAGAAGTCGACATTGGCGTTGTAGTACTCGGCCCACTGGTCAGGGGTGTCGTCCTCGTAGAAGATCGCCTCGACGGGGCAGACGGGCTCGCACGCACCACAGTCCACGCACTCGTCCGGTTGGATGTAGAGCATCCGATTGCCCTCGTAGATGCAGTCCACGGGACATTCGTCCACGCAGGCCCGATCCTTGACGTCCACGCAGGGCAGAGCGATCACATAGGTCACGGTGTGCGGTCCTTCCAGTCGATGCTCCCTGGAGCGTAGGATCTCAAGTGCACTTGAGGTCAAGAGGGCGCGCGGCGATGAGCGCGGCCCGGCGAACGACGATGCGGCCCGAAGAGCGACGAGAGGGGGCGTCAGAGTGAATCCCGCCCATGAACCCGATGATCTGCTGACGATCGGGGAGATGAGCCACCGCACGGGAGTCGCCCCGTCGGCGCTGCGCTATTACGAGGAGCTCGGCCTGGTGGGCTCGGTGCGCACCGGCGGCAACCAGCGCCGCTATCCCCGCCACATGCTGCGCCGGGTCTCCCTGATCTCCGTCGCGAAACGACTCGGCATGCCGCTGTCCGATGTCAAAGAGGCTTTCGGTGATGTACCGATGGCGAGCACGCCCTCGCATTCAGACTGGCAACGCGCCTCCCGGCGCT
Organism: Brachybacterium sp. AOP42-C2-15; assembly: GCF_052377065.1. Lineage (NCBI taxonomy): Bacteria > Bacillati > Actinomycetota > Actinomycetes > Micrococcales > Dermabacteraceae > Brachybacterium > Brachybacterium sp. AOP42-C2-15. The sequence continues at coordinate 10,733 of NZ_JBQSWK010000021.1, read as the reverse complement.
GGAAGAGGCGCCTCGAGGAGAGGCGCCGAGCCATCGAACGGCTCGAGCATGAGCTGACCGGCTGCATCGGCTGCGGCTGCCTCTCGCTCAAGGCCTGCGCATTGTTGAACCCGGACGACGCCCTCGCCGAGATCGGCCCGGGCCCGCGCCGACTCGAGGATGTGGCCGAGTTCCCCGAGGGTGACGACGAGACGGCTTGACCTCAAGTGCGCTTGAGGTCTTATTGTCGTGGCAACACCACCAACGAAAGGACAGCTCATGGCTGAGTACACCCTTCCCGATCTTGATTACGACTACGGCGCGCTGGATCCCTCGATCTCGGGCAGGATCATGGAGCTGCATCACTCCAAGCACCACGCGACCTACGTCAAGGGCGCGAACACGGCGCTGGAGAAGCTCGCCGCGGCTCGCGAGGCGAATGATTTCGGGACCGTGAACCAGTTCTCGAAGGACCTCGCGTTCAACCTCGGTGGTCACACGAACCACTCGATTTTCTGGAAGAACCTCTCGCCCGAGGGTGGCGACAAGCCCACCGGTGAGCTCGCGCAGGCGATCGATGAGTTCTTCGGCTCGTTCGATGCGTTCCGTGCGCACTTCACGGCGGCGGCGCTGGGCATCCAGGGCTCGGGCTGGGCTGTGCTGGCGTATGAGCCGCTCGGTGGGAACCTCGTGATCGAGCAGTTCTACGATCAGCAGAACGGTGTGCCGGTGGCGACGATCCCGCTGTTCCAGCTGGATATGTGGGAGCACGCGTTCTACCTGGATTACCAGAACGTGAAGGCGGAGTACGTCAAGGCGGTCTGGAACATCGTGAACTGGGCGGATGTTCAGGCGCGGTTCGAGAACGCGACGAGCAACGCCTCCGGCCTGGTCATCCCCAAGGCCTGATCCGCTCCGGCGCCTGACCCGCCCCGGCGCATGATCCGACTGAGCGTCTGATCCACCCCGTTGCGCGGGCCCTCACCGGTCCGCGCCCCGGGTGACAGCGGCCGGTTCCTCTACGGAGGAACCGGCCGCTGCCCTGTGACGGGGCGGCCTGCGGGTCAGCTGTGGCGGTGATCTGTCGCAGGCACGGACGTATCCTGGAGCCTCGGGAGGCGGGCGTTCCCGCGACAGCAGAACACGGCAGAGGAGGTCCCCATGGACGTCTCGGTCCTCGGCATCTTCTTCGTCCTGGCCATCCTCGTGGTGCTGGCGATCGCAGCGGTGGCCCTGGTCGCGGTGGTGGTCGGGAGCGTCCTGCTGGTGCGCAGGTCCACCGCACGCCCCGCGCCGACGACACCCGGCGATCCTGACCGGCCGCGCCGATAGCAGACTCGGCCGGCGCAGGCGGCGCCGCCCCGTCGGCTCGCACCGCAGCGGACCTTTCGGACGATGTGGCGGCGCTGTCGCCCCCTCTACAGTGACGGGGTGGATGTCGATCGTGCCCCCTCTCCGGAAGTGCCCCATGCGGCGGCGTCAGTCCCGGCCCCGGCCCCGGACCTGACGCCTGCCGTCGGCCGAGCGGTCGCGGAGGGCGACACCGCCTCCGCCCTCGCCACCACCCTGCGCGGCGCGATGCACGTGGCCTTCCTGGTGCTGCCGAGCGTCGGCGCGCTGCGAGCCATCACCGCAGACGCCGTGGCGCCGGCACTGGCGATCCTCGCCGCCGCCGTGATCGCCGCGATCTACCTGCTCGGATCCCAGCGCGCCCTGGCCCGCGGCGCGGCGGGACGCTCCGCCCACACCGACCTGCTGCTGCCCTCGCGCGGCTGGGTTCTCACCCTCTCGGTGGCCTGGATGGCCAGCACCTTCGTCTCCGCGGCCTTCGTATGGGTCGCCTTCCCCCTGTTCTTCCTGGTCCTGTTCTCCCTGGGCCGCATCGCCGGACCGCTGGTGCTGTGGGCGGTCGCGCTGTGGGCGGTGGTCGCCCCGGTGATCGCTCGCGAGCAGTGGTCGCTGGGAGTCGGCGAGATCCTCGGCCCGCTGGTCGGGGCCGCGTTCTCGCTGATCGCCCATGCCGTCCACCGTCGGCTGCTGCAGGAGACGGACCGCAACCGGGAGCTCGTCGTCCAGCTGCGGGCCGCGCAGGCAGAGCTGGCCGACTCCGAGCGGCGCAAGGGCATCGCCGAGGAGCGTCAGCGCCTCGCCCAGGACATCCACGACACCCTCGCCCAGGGCCTGAACTCGATCGTCATGCTCAGTCGCGGCGCCCGCAACGCCCACCCGTCGGCCGGCGTCGAGTTCGCCCGCATCGAGGACACCGCCCGCGAGAACCTCGCCGATGCCCGCCGCCTGGTGCGGGACCTCGCCGACCGCGCCCCGCAGACCACCCTCGAACAGGCGCTGCGCGCGGTGATCTCCCGGGCCGAGGCGCTCGGGGTCCTGGGGGAGCAGCCCCGTTGGGAGCTGCGCATCGACGGCACTCCGCGCGAGCTGGATCCGGCACAGGTCGAGACCCTCCACCGTGCCGCCCAGTCGCTCGTCGCCAATGTGCAGCGGCACGCCGAGGCGCAGCGCTGTGTGCTCACCCTGGCCTGGTGGCCGGACCGGGTGAGCCTGGACGTGGTCGACGACGGCCGTGGCTTCGACCCCTCTGCCGCTCCCCGCCGGGGTGAGGGCGAGGGCGGTGACGGGCTGCGTCTGCTGCGCGCTCGGATGGAGCGCGCCGGCGGCGCGATAGCGATCGAATCGGCGCCCGGGGAGGGCACCACCGTCGGCCTCACCCTGCCGACGCGCGCCCCGCTCGGCCTCACCCCTGCAAACCCCACTGAGTCGCACCCCACCGAGGAGCCAGGCGCATGAGCATCCGCATCATGATGGTCGATGATCATCCCGTGGTCAGGGCCGGGCTGCGCGCTCTGCTCGAGGCCGACGACGGGATCGAGGTGGTCGCCGAGGTCGGCTCCGGGACCGAGGCCCTGCGGGTGCTCGAAGAGCTCGCCGCCTCTCCCGCTGGGGCGCCGGACCTGGTGCTGATGGACCTGAACCTCGGTGACGGGATAGGCGGCATCGAGACCACCCGCACCCTGCGCGCCCGGCACCGGGAGGTGCAGGTCCTCGCAGTGACCACCTTCGATGCGGAGGCCGACATCGTCGGCGCCCTCGAGGCGGGTGCCACCGGCTACGTGCTCAAGGATTCGCCCATCGAGGCGCTGATCGCCGCCGTCGGCGAGGCCGCTGCCGGGCGCAGCATCCTCTCGCCCGAGGTGCAGCAGCGGCTGGTCGCCCGGATGGCCAACCCGGCCACCGCCCTGTCACCGCGCGAGACCGAGATCCTCGAGACGCTCGCCACCGGCGCGACGAACCGGGAGGTCGCCAAGGCCCTGTTCATCTCCGAGTCGACGGTGAAGACCCATCTGGTCCATCTCTACGACAAACTCGGCGTGGACAGCCGCACCTCCGCGCTGCGCGTGGCCAGGGAGCGTCGGCTGATCCGCTGACGCTGTCGGAAACGCTGCTGAACGCCCGGCCGACGGGCCACCTCGGTGTCGCTGGCAGTGGCGCCGACGGACCCATCCGCGCAGCGGAGGACCGGCGGTCCTCCCCTGCACGGAGGAGGACCACCGGTCCCAAGAGTTCCCGGTCAGAGGGGTTCTCACCAGCGATGGGCTACATCGATCACCAGGCGGGATCCGTCACCGGGGCCGTCGAGCACGAACGTCCTGATCGGGAGCCGGGCGCGCACGCCGAGCCCGATCAGGGTCTGTCCCTCGAAGGTGCCGCTGAAGGCGACCTGGCGGAAGGTGCGGTAGCCGTCGACATTCACGGCCTGCGAGCGATTGCGCGGGGCGTAGGTCGCCCGGTAGTCGGCGTCATGGGCGGGGGCGTAGACCAGGACCTCCAGGTCAGCGGCGCCGCTGAGCGGAACGGTGAAACCGGAGCCCAGCGCGGAGACGCGGTTGACGTACTCCACCGAGTACCCCGAGACATCGCCCTTGAGGTCGACCACGAGCCTGTCGAAGCAGGTGTGCCGGCCGGAGCGGAGGTTCTTGATCTGGGCCGAGGACATCCCGGCGGCGGACTCCGGGAGCGAGCCCCAGGTGATGCCGCAGTAGGGGGCGGCGGTGGCGGTGGCCGGGGCGAACATCCCCAGGCCGAGCAGCAGCGCGCATGCCGCGAGGACGGATAGGACTCTCTTCTTCATGGCTGGCTCCTCGAGGAGGCGGCCGGGGCCACGGCGGCCGGGCCGTATGCCGCGATTGTCTGCCTATCTCGGGGCGGGATCCAGTGACCGGACGGTCATGACAGCCGGATCGTGATCTGCCGCTGACCGGGGATTTTGTCGGCATCTGTGCGGAAAACGGGACCATCAGCGGAGGTGCTCGGAAGGGCCCGCACGAACACCCCGAGACCTCGGTCCCGAGCGCAACGGGAGAGTGACTGACAGGATGGGCCCCATGACCGTGCTCGTCGCCTACGCGACCCACTCCGGAGCCACCCGCACCCTCGCCGAGACTCTCACCGCCGCACTGCGCGCCACCGGGCTCGAGGTGGACCTCACCGATATCGCGGACTCGCCCGATCCCACCGGCTACGACGCCGTGGTGCTCGGCTCAGGGGTACGAGTCGAGGCGATCGAGAAGCACGCGGCCACGTGGGCGCAGCACCATGCGCAGGCGCTCGGCCAGCACCCCTTCGCGTTCTTCTCCTGCTCCGGCTCGGCCGCCGACCCGGCCAAGGGCGGAAAGCAGAAGGCGACCGACACCTTCCTCGAGAAGCTCCGGGTCACCCCGGTCGCGGTGAAGAACTTCCCCGGCTGGGTGCTGATGGACCGGATCCCCATGCATGAGCGGCTGCTGCTGAAGTCGATGCGCACGCCGACGGGCGACTTCCGTGACCTGCCCGCCGTCGAGGCGTGGGGCGGAGAGATCGCGCCGCTGCTGAGGCCCGCCCCCTAGCTCGCCAGCACCCTAGCTCGGCCGAGGCGTCAGGCAGCTCAAGGCGTCGTCGTCCGTCGTGCGGCGGCGCTCTCCAGCAGCAGGGCGTGGAGGCGCAGCTCCCCGGAGATCTCCGGGTGGAAGGCCGTGGCCAGCAGATTCCCCTGCCGGACAGCCACGATGCGCCCGTCCTCGAGGCGCGCGAGCACCTCGACCTCCGGGCCCGCCCGGACTACTTCCGGGGCACGGATGAAGGTCGCTGCGACCGGCTCCTCGCCGAGCATGGCGAGGGGCAGTGCCGCCACGAAGGACTCCTGCTGCCGGCCGAAGGCATTGCGGCGCACGGTGATGTCGAGCCCGCCGAAGGTCTGCTGACCCGCGATGGCATCCTCCAGCTCCTCCGCCAGCAGGATCATTCCGGCGCACGTGCCGTAGACCGGGAGGCCGGCAGCGATCCCCGCCTGCAGGGGCTCTCGCAGCCCGAAGGCTCGCGACAGCTTGTCGATCACGCTCGACTCGCCACCGGGCAGCACCAGGCCGTCGAGGCCGACGAGATCCGCCGGTCGGCGCACCCGCACCGTCATGGCGCCGAGGGTCGCGAGCGCGCGCTCATGCTCACGGACGTCGCCCTGCAGGGCGAGGATGCCGATCCGCAGCGCGGGCGACTCCGCGGGCCCCCCGTCCGCGACGGCAGCCATTTCCGCAGTTGGCGACGGTGCGGGGGCGCTGGTCACCAGCCGCGCTCGGCCAGGCGGTGCGGAGCGGGAAGGTCGGCGACGTTGATGCCCACCATCGCCTCACCGAGCCCGCGCGAGACCTCCGCGATCACGGAGGGGTCGTCGTAGAAGGTGGTGGCCTTGACGATCGCCGCGGCACGCTGGGCCGGGTTGCCGGACTTGAAGATCCCGGAGCCGACGAACACCCCGTCGGCCCCCAGCTGCATCATCATCGCGGCATCCGCCGGAGTGGCCACGCCGCCCGCGACGAACAGCACCACGGGCAGGGCGCCGGTCTCGGCGACCTCCTTGACCAGCTCGTACGGAGCCTGGAGGTCCTTCGCAGCGAGGTAGAGCTCGTCCTCGCTCTTCGCCGCGAGCGCGCGGATCTCGGAGGAGATGGTGCGGATGTGCTTGGTGGCCTCGGAGACGTCACCCGTGCCGGCCTCGCCCTTGGAGCGGATCATCGCCGCGCCCTCGGTGATGCGGCGCAGGGCCTCGCCGAGGTTCGTCGCGCCGCACACGAAGGGCACGGTGAAGCGGTGCTTGTCGATGTGGTGGAGGTAGTCGGCGGGGGAGAGCACCTCGGACTCGTCGATGTAGTCCACGCCGAGCTCCTGGAGGATCTGCGCCTCGACGAAGTGGCCGATGCGGGCCTTGGCCATCACCGGGATCGACACCGTCTCGATGATGCTGTCGATCATGTCGGGGTCGCTCATGCGGGAGACCCCACCCTGGGCGCGGATGTCCGCGGGGACCCGCTCGAGGGCCATGACCGCGACCGCGCCGGCGTCCTCGGCGATCTTCGCCTGCTCGGCGGTGACGACGTCCATGATGACGCCGCCCTTCATCATGTCGGCCAGGCCGCGCTTGACGGTGCCGGTGCCGGTGGTGGGGGAGTGGGTGGATGCAGCGGTGTTCATGGGATGTCCTCAGTCGCTCTCGCGGCGCGGGCCGACGGCATCCAGCACGTCGACCCTCCCTGCACCACATTGGCCTAGGCCAAAACGTAGCACGGCCCAGGTCGAAGTGCGAGGACAGGTCCGGGGAGTGGCCCGGGATCGACGGGGCCCGCCTAGACTCGCAGGGTGAGCACGGACAGCGACGTGGTGATCAGCGGCGGGACCGCAGCGGAGATCGCCGACAGCGTGCGGGCCCTCGTGGACCGCGGCGAGTTGGTCCCCGGGCAGAGCCTGCCCCCGGTGCGCGCCCTGGCCGAGCAGCTCGGGATCAACCGCAACACCGCCGTGGCCGCCTATCGCACGCTCGCCCGCTCCGGGGTCGTCGTCTCCCTGGGCCGCGCCGGCACCCGAGTCGCGCAGCGGCAGGCCGTCGCGCAGGAGGGCTTCGCCGCTGCCGGGTCTCTCCGGGACGTCGCCACCGGGAACCCCGATCCGCGCTTGATCCCGGACCTCGGCCCGGCCCTGACCGCCGCGGCCGGACGCCCCGTGCTCTACGGAGAGCCCGTGATCGACCCCGGTCTCGAGCAGTGGGCCAAGGAATGGATGAGCCCCGACGCCCCCGCGGAACCCACGGACCTGCATCTGACCCTGACCAGCGGTGCCGTCGACGCTGTCGAGCGGCTGCTCGCCCAGGCCCTGATGCGGGACGACGCCGTGGCGCTCGAGGATCCCTGCTTCCTCGCCAGCATCCAGATCGCCCGGCACGGAGGCTACCGGGCCGTTCCGGTCCCGGTCGACGCCGAGGGGATGACCGCCGACGGCCTCCGGGCTGCGCTTGAGCAAGGGGTGCGGGCGGTCGTGTGCACCCCGCGCGCCCAGAACCCCACCGGGGCCTCGCTCAGCGAGCGTCGCGCCGCCGAGCTGCGCGAGGTCTTCGCCGCGCACCCGTACGTGCTGGTCATCCAGGATGACTACTACTCGCTCCTCTCCCATCAGCCCTTCCACTCGATCGTCGGCCCCGCGCATCGGCGCTGGGCGCTGCTGCGCTCGGTCTCGAAGTTCGCCGGCCCCGACATGTGCCTGGCGGTCACCGCGACCGACCCCGAGACCGCAGGCCGACTCGCCCAGCGGCTCAGCCCCGGCACCACCTGGGTCAGCCACCTGCTGCAACGGATCACCCACGCCGTGCTGACCGACCCCGCCGCGCTCGCCCTCATCGACCGAGCCGGGGCCCACTACGCCGCGCGGAACACCGCCTTCGCCGCCCAGCTCACGGCGCAGGGCCTGCCGGTGGAGGCGGGGGACGGGATGAGCCTTTGGGTCCCCGTGCCCGCGCCCGCCCGACTCGTCGCCGAGCGGCTCATGCGCCGAGGTTGGCTGGTGCGCACCGGAGACGACTTCCAGCTTGCACCCGGCGCGGAACCGTCCCAGCACCTGCGGCTGACCGTGCACGACCTCGACAAGCAGGCCGCTGAGCGGCTCGCCGCCGATCTCGTCGCCGCAGTGGGGGAGAGCGCCGGCTGAACTGCCGCCCCGTATCGTGAGGCCGGTGGCACAGCGCCTGCGTCGCGACGAGGTCAGGAGGCGACAGTGCAGATCGAGCTGGCCCTCCTGATCGTGATCGGCGCGGTGCTGCTCGGCGTCACCCTCCAACGCACCAGCGGCATGGGCACGGGCCTGGTGCTGTCACCGGCGCTGGTGCTCGCGATCGGGCCGGTGACCGGGATCCTGCTGACGAACATGACGACCGTGGTCTCGGCGGCATTCCTGACTTTCGCTGTGCGCGCCGACATCGACTGGGGTCGCTATCTCCGTGTCGCGCCCGCCATCGTGGTGGGTGCCGTCCCGGCTGCTGTGCTGGTGCACTCGGTCGAATCGGGCTGGCTGGAGGTGATCATCGGAGTCACGCTCCTGGCCTCCCTCGCCGTCACCCCGCTGCTGCGCGGTCGCGAGGCCGCAATGCCGGCCACGCCTGCCGGGCTCCTCGCCGGGGCGCTCGGCGGCTTCCTGAACACCGCCATCGGGGTGGCCGCCGCGGCAATGCTCGCCTATGCGCATGTGACCCGCTGGGACCAGCGTTCCTTCGCCGCGACGCTGCAGCCGATCTTCCTGACCATGGGCCTGATCTCGGTGATCTCGAAGCTGGTGGTGGGGGCCAGCGGATCAGCGGAGCCCCCGCCCTGGCCGCTGATGGTGGCCGCCATCGGCTCCGTTCCGTTCGGGGTGCTGATCGGCGGGGTCGTGGTCAAGAAGGTGTCGGCGAGAACTGCTCGGCGGGTGGCGGTCGGAGTCGTCCTGCTCGGATCCATTGCAACTCTGCTGCGGGGGATCGGCCAGGTCATCGGCCTCTGATCGTGCAGGTGGGATCGGGACAGCCCGCTGTGGTGCTGGACGTGCAGCTGGCCTGAGCTGACGCCGCCGAGCTGGCGCTGCTGCGGTGAGGCCAGCTCGCACGGGCCCGAAACGCATCGATCCCCTCTCAGCTGTCGTGACGAGGGGTTCGTGGCGACAGCTGAGAGGGGATGGACGCTCCTGGCGTCTGGCGATGGACAGCCAGGGAAAGAACAGCCAGGGAACGGACAGCCAGGGAAGGATCAGCCAGGGAAAGAACGGTCAGACAATGAACAGCGGCCCCGGCGCGAACGCCACCAGGAGCACCACGATCAGCCCCAGCCCGTAGAAGGGCAGCAGCGCTCGCGCGGTCTCCAGGATCGGGGCCTTGCCGATCGACGCGGAGATGAACAGCGTGGGGCGGGCTGTTCGACACCGTCGCCCGCACCGTGGTCTCCCACGGGATCGAGCTGTGATTCCGGCGCGTCACACGTGTTCAACCAGGGTGTGACCCGCGTCGACGGCAGCAGGCTTCTGCGGTCGGTCAGGAACTCGCTTGACAAGCAGGTGATCTGCGGCATACCTTCTGCAAACAAGTTTCATAACTACGCGGAGCACGGCAGAGGAGCCGGCGACCGCGTGCCCAGTCCCTGCTTCGATGTGGAAGGTGTGGCCTGCCATGGTGCAGCGAAAAGTCGATGACGACGACCGCCCACAGGACCGGACTGCTCCGGTCGAGGCGGGCGACCAGGGGCTGCGGCCCGAGGCTCAGCGCCTGTACGCGACCGCACTCACCTGCATTCTCAAGGAGGTCTGCGACCGCGGCAGCGCCACCATCGGAGAACTCTCCGAGATGGCCGGCGTGAGTCGGCCGACGGTGCAGCGTGCACTGGGCGAGCTCGATTCGCTCGGTCTGGTGCGCGAGAGCGAACTGCGACACACGGGGTCGGGACGGCCCGCGCGCACCTGGGGCCCGACCGAGGGCCCGCAGATGGTCCTGGGCGTGGACATCCGGCGGACCGAGACCCGTGTGACCGTCTCCAGCTTGACCGGAAGATCTCTCGTCGATGCCGTGACCAGTCATGACACGCTCCTGGCCGCCAGCGCCGGACCTTCTTCACAGCCGGTCCTGCATGACGAGGATCATTCCGTGCCCCGGCTCGTCCTCGAGCATGTGGCCGCACTGCTCGTGCAGCACGACATCGACCCTGCCGACGTGCTCGATGCGGTGATCGGGGTTCCGGGCATCGTGGCGAAGGACGGCGAAGTGCTCCTGTCCAACGGCGTGCCCGAGCTGACCGGATATCCCCTGGGGCGCCGAGCCGGCGAGATCATCCCCCTGGCCTCCGTCCAGGTGGAGAACGACATGAACCTCCGAGCGATGGGGGAGCTGCGTATCGGCGTCGCGCAGGAGTTCTCCTCCTTCGTCTATCTGACCAATCACGATTTCCACCGGCCCGCGATCGTGCTGGATGGGACCTTGTGGCATGGCCATCACCGAGTGGTCGGCGAGGGCGACATCCTCTCCCGCAGCGGCGCGATCTCGACTGAGCTCACCGCACACGGCAGGACGGTCGAGTACTTCGAGGTCGCACAAGGCATCGAGGACGGAACGCTCGACGCCTCGTGGCTGCCGGTGCTGCACGACCAGTTGGCCACCGTGCTCGCACTCCTTAGCTACACCATCGACCCCGAAGCGGTGATCGTCCACGGCGGAGCGATCACCACGGGAGAGCCGGCCCTCCAGGACCTCGAGGAGCGCTTCCACGCCTATGCGGTGACCGAGGACGCGCCGACGGTGATCGCCGCCAGCCACGGCGCGGACCTCACCATGAGCGGCGCTCTGGCTCTGGCACTTCGTGACGCGCTGATCAGGGTCCTCGGAGTATCGAACCCGCTGATTCCGATGATTCGTCGCTGAAACC
>NZ_JBQSWK010000020.1:0-69760 GCF_052377065.1 Brachybacterium sp. AOP42-C2-15 | reverse complement strand
CTCGGATTCGCCCTCGGCGCTCTCCAGCTGATCTCGCTGGTCGCCACCAGCCTGTTCGTGGCGCGCACCCGCAAGCAGCTGGCGATCAACCCCGGCCTGCTCGCCGTGCGCAGCGTCGTCGACGAGCTGCTGCGCGTCGCCACGGTGCTGCTGGCCATACTGCTGTGGCCGGGGGACATCCGGACTGAGCTGGGCATCTGGATCGGTGCCGGCTGCGCGCTGGTCTGGCTGGTCCTCGCCACCGCGCAGACCATCACCACCCGGCAGCGGATCGCCCGCCCCGGTGACTGGTCGAAGGCTGCGATCTCCACCCTGCTGGCGCAGCGGGTCGGAGCCCGCTCCACGGTGGTCATGCGGCTGCTGGACGTGCTCGGCACCGTGCTCTTCCAGGTCGGCGCGACCGTGCTGGTGATCCTCTCACCGGTGCTGGTGATCGGCACTGCGGTGCTCTCGATCGGCACCGGGCTGTCCACCCTGGTGCTCCAGCGCCGTGCCCCCGCTGAACGCTCTCGCACCCCCTGGGCCTATGCTCCGCTCGCCCTCGGAGTCCTGACCGTGGCCCTCGCCGCGCTCGGGATGGGTGCTTTCTGAGCTCCTGCTCCCTGAGCATCTTTCCCCGCACTTCGCATTTCACTCGTACCCCTCACCCCTCGCAGGAGCCGATGATGACCACTGCCCCCACCTCCACGACCCGCCTCTCGGGCCTCTCCCTGGACCAGGTCGACGAGTCCGTCCGCATCCAGGACGACCTGTTCGGTCACGTGAACGGGCGGTGGCTGCGCGAGCACGAGATGCCGGCGGACCGCTCGAGCGACGGCGCCTTCCATGCCCTCCGGGATCTTTCCGAGGAGCGGGTGCGGGAGATCATCGAGGAGGCGGCGACGGATGCGACCGACGCGCCGAGCGGCGAGGTCCCGACCACCGACCACGGCCGTGTGGGCGCCCTGTACCGGATGTTCATGGACACCGACGCGATCGAGAAGGCCGGCTTCGGGGTGCTCGACGAGCTGCTCGACACGATCACCTCCACCACCGACCTCGAGGCCGTCACCCGCACCATGGCCGCGCCCGACTCAGGGGCCTCGGCGCTGCTGTCCTACGTCTGGACCGACGACCGGGACTCCACGAACTACCAGGTCAAGATCCATCAGGGCGGGCTGGGCCTGCCGGATGAGTCCTACTACCGCGAGGACAGCTACGCCGAGATCCGCGAGGCGTACGAGGGCCACCTCGCCCGCCTCTGCGATCTCGCCGGACTGCCCGGCAGGGATGGGCTGGTCGCCGGCGGCGCCGAGGACCTCGCCCGCGCCGTGATGGATTTCGAGACTCGCCTGGCCGGCTGCCACGTGGACGTGGTCCGTCTGCGCGATCGGGAGAAGTCCTACAACCCGATGGATTCCGCCGCGCGCCGCGAGCTCGCCCCCGCCTTCCCCTGGGAGGCCTACATCGAGGGCACCGGCGCTCCGGCGCGGGCGTTCGAGGTGGTCTCCGTGAGCCAGCCCGAGTACGTCTCCGCCGCGGCGGAGCTGCTGGCGGGAGAGGACCTCGCGGTGCTGCGCACCTGGCTCGCCCTCCACGCCGTCTCCTCCTACGCGCCCTACGGGCCGGCCGCGCTCGTCGAGGAGAACTTCGCCTTCTCCGGCCGCGTGCTCTCCGGTGCTGAGGAGCTGCGGGAGCGCTGGAAGCGCGGCGTCGCCTTCGTCGAAGGTGCCGCCGGTTTCGCCGTCGGCCGCGAGTACGTCGCCCGCCACTTCCCCACCTCCCACAAGGAGCGGATGACCGAGCTGGTCGAGGCGCTGATGGACGCCTACCGCGACTCCATCGAGCAGCTGCCGTGGATGACTCCGGCGACCCGCGAGAAGGCGCTCGCCAAGCTCGAGAAGTTCACGCCGAAGATCGGCTATCCCGAGGTGTGGCGCGACTACGACGGTTTCGAGATCGTCCCCGGCGACCTGGTGGCCACCGCCCGCGCCTCCCGCCGCTTCGAGGCGGCCATCGAGTACGCGAAGGTGGGCGGCCCGATCGACGAGACCGAATGGCACATGACTCCGCAGACGGTCAACGCCTACTACAACCCCGGCCGGAACGAGATCGTCTTCCCTGCCGCGATCCTGCAGCCGCCGTTCTTCGATGCGGAGGCGGACGACGCGGTGAACTTCGGCGGGATCGGCGCGGTGATCGGGCATGAGGTGGGCCACGGCTTCGATGACCAGGGCTCCAAGTACGACGGCGACGGCAACCTGATCTCCTGGTGGACTCCCGAGGACCGCGAGGCCTTCGACACCCGTGCCGCACAGCTCATCGCCCAGTACTCCGAGCTCTCCCCCCGTGATCTCGACGAGTCCCATCGCGTCAACGGCGCGCTGACGATAGGCGAGAACATCGGCGACCTGGGCGGTCTCTCGATCGCTGTGAAGGCCTACCTGGCAAGTCACGACGCCGCTGACATCGACGTCGAGCTCGACGGATTCACCGGGCTGCAGCGCGTGTTCTGGTCCTGGGCCACCGTGTGGCGCGGGAAGAACCGTGACCAGGAGGCGATCCGTCGGCTGGCTGTGGACCCCCATGCGCCGATGGAGTTCCGCTGCAACACGGTGGTGGGCCATCTCGAGGAGTTCCACGCCGCCTTCGCGGTGACTGAGGGTGACGCCATGTACCGCGCGCCGGAGGAGCGGGTGACGATCTGGTGAGGCCCGAACCTCCGTTCTATGTGGGGCGCACCCGGCCCTCCTGGATCGGCTGGACCAGGATCGGGATCACCCTGCTGTTCGGCGTGATCCTTGTGCTGCTGATGTCCCAGCGCTCCAGCCTGCCGGGAGTTCTCCTGGTGGCGGCGCTGTTCCTCGCCCTGGCGGTGTGGACCTGGATGGGGCAGTGGACGCGCTTCATCGTGGATGAGCACGGCCTCACCGTGAGCCTGGGCGGCTTCCTGCCGCGCAGGCCGTGGCCGCTGTCGGAGTTCCGCACCGTGCAGCTGCGAGAGCTGCCCTCGTCACGCGCCGGGGTGACCCTCGGCGGTTACGGGTGGCGGCGCGGCACCGTGCTCACACCCCACGCCCAGGAGCTCACCCCTGTCGGGAAGCGGAAGGTCTTCACCGTGGACGAGCCGCGCGCCGCCTACCGGGTGATGGCCACCCGGCCCGGCCTGATGGTCGAGATCATCGGCCGCGGCTCCACCCACTTCATCATCTCGCCGGTCGATCCTCAGGCGACGGCCGAGGCCGTCGACCAGGCGATCCGCGCCCGCCTCTGAGCGGGTGCCGCCACGGCGCCGGGGCTGCTGCTCGGTGATGCCCCCGCGGCCCCGGTCAGGGCGCCCGTTGGGGTAGAGTGGCTCCTTGTCATCCACTGACAGGGGAGCACCGAGCGGTGCTGAGAGTGCGCACCAGGCGCAGACCCTCGAACCTGATCCGGCTCACACCGGCGTAGGGAGTCGGGATATCCGTGCGGCACCATCGGTGCTGGACGCCCCTTCCGTTGAGGAAGGAGAAGTGATGATTCGTTTCCGCACCGTAGATCTGCTGGTCACGGTTCTGATCGGCGCCGCCTTCGGTGTCGCATTCCTGGGGTACGGCCAGCTGTACACCCTGATCGGGCCGCTCACCGCAGCCTTCAAACCCGCCGAGGGACTCCTGGCCGGGATCTGGTTCCTGCCTGCCGTCCTGGCCGCCCTGATCGTGCGCAAGCCCGGCGCTGCGCTGCTGGCCGAGATGATCGCCGCCGTGCTGTCAATGCTGCTGGGCAGCCAGTGGGGCTGGGGCACGGCGATCTCCGGCCTGATGCAGGGCGGCGGGGTGGAGCTCGCGTTCCTCGCCTTCCGCTACCAGCGCTTCACGCTGCCGGTCGCGATGCTGGGCGGGATGCTCTCGGCCCTGCTGGAGTGGGGCTGGGAGAAGTTCGCCTACTACCAGGAGATGAGCTGGACCTACTCCCTCGTGATGCTCGGCTTCTTCCTGCTCTCCGGGGCGCTGCTGTGCGGCGTGCTGGGATGGGCCGCCAGCCGTGCCCTGGCCGCCACCGGGGCTCTGGACTCGATGCCGGCGGGCAGGGAGCGCGCCCAGCGGGTACGAGCCGCATCGCCCTCCGGAGGATCTGCTGGATCACAGGCTGAGCGCATGGCACCGGACGACGCCCGGGCGTGACGGACCTGTCCCTGCGAGGGCTCACCTGGCAGCCGTACACGCGGGCCGAGCCCACCGTCCTCGACCTCGACCTGGAGATCCCCGCCGGGCAGCGCGTGCTGCTGGCCGGGGCCAGCGGCAGCGGGAAATCCACCGTGCTGCGGGCCCTGGCCGGTCTCCTGGACGAGGAGACCGGAGAGCTGACCGGCAGCGCGCCCGGCCCCGCCCGCCCCGGCGAGCGGGGCCTGCTGCTGCAGAACCCTCTGGACGCCCTGGTCGCGGCGACCGTCGGCCGGGAGGCGGCCTTCGGCCCGGAGAATGCCGCCCTGCCACGTGCGGAGATCCAGGCCCGCACCACCGCGGCGCTCGATGCGGCGCTGGTGGATCTCCCCTCCGACCGTGCGCCGCTGGATGCCTCCGGCGGGCAGCAGCAGCGCCTGGCCCTGGCGGGATCGCTCGCGTTGGATCCCTCGGCGCTGCTGCTGGATGAGCCGACGTCGATGCTCGATGAAGCCACCGCCGCTGCGGTGCGCGAGTCGATCCTGGCCACCGCGGCGGGCCGCACCCTGGTGGTCGCCGAGCACCGGCTCGCACCGTGGCTGGACCACGTGGAGCGCCTGATCGTGCTCGGTGAGCAGGCACAGATCGTGGCCGACGGCCCGCCCCACGAGATCGCAGCCGGCATGACCGCCTCCCCCGCCGCACCCACCCGCTCGGCTCCCCGCGCGCAGCACGAGGGCGCCGTGATCGCGGCCCTGCGGGGCATCGATGCCCAGCGGGGCGGCCTGGCCGTGCTCGACGATCTGACCCTCGAGCTGCGCAGCGGAGAGCTGTGCGTGATCACCGGCCCCAGCGGCAGCGGCAAGACCACGCTGCTGCGCACGCTGCTCGGTCTGACCGCCCCGTCCGCTGGGAGCGTGGAGCGGCCCGCGCCCGAGCACGTCGCCTTCGTGCCCCAGAACCCCGAGCACTCCTTCGTCGCCGGCAGCGTGCGTGAGGAGGTGCTCGCCTCCCCCTGGGCACGCGACGAGCAGCTCGCCGATCAGCTCCTGGAGCGAGCGGGCCTGAGCGACCTCGCCCAGGCCAACCCCCACACCCTCTCCGGCGGGGAGCAGAGACGCCTCGCGATCATCGCCGCCCTCGCCCAGAAGCCTCGCCTGCTGGTGCTGGACGAACCCACCGTGGGACTGGACGCGGCACGCCATGCGGCGGTGCTCGAGCTGCTGGCCGCCGCGCGAGCCGAGGGCTGCGCTGTGGTGGCGGCCACCCACGACCTAGAGCTGATCGCGCAGGGAGACGTCGAGCACCGCCTGAGCGGGCCGGATGCTGAGGACGGCGGATCTGGCAGCAAGAGCCCCGATCGCACCATCGGCCCGGTCCCCCGCGCTCGCACGATTCCCGCCGACGCACTGAATCCGCTGGTGCTGAGCCTCATCGGGATCCTCGCCGCGATCGGCTCCTTCGCGGTGCAGTCCTGGCAGGGCGGGCTCCTGGC
Organism: Brachybacterium sp. AOP42-C2-15; assembly: GCF_052377065.1. Classification (NCBI taxonomy): domain Bacteria; kingdom Bacillati; phylum Actinomycetota; class Actinomycetes; order Micrococcales; family Dermabacteraceae; genus Brachybacterium; species Brachybacterium sp. AOP42-C2-15. Next base: position 64,144 of record NZ_JBQSWK010000020.1, on the reverse strand, counting down.
CCTGCTCCCGATCGTGCTGCTGGCGCCACTTGCGGTGCGGTCCGTGCGCGGGGGTCTGCTGCGGCTGACTCCGATCCTGCTCTCGGCCGCAGGCCTGGCCTGGACCTCCGCTCTGCTGGGCGACGCCCCCTCCCTCTCCGCCGAGGCCTGGCTGCTCGGCGCCAAGGAGGCCGCACGCATCACCGTGTTCGTCGCGCCCGGGGTGCTGGCGCTCGGGAGCGTGGACCCCACGGCGCTGGGCGACGCCCTCGGAGGCAGGCTGCGGATGCCCGCCCGCATGATCGCCGCTTCGGTCGCAGGGCTCGTCCGCGCCGGCCATCTGGGCCGGCAGTGGGAGATCATCACCCATGCCCGGGTGCTGCGCGGGATCGGCACCCGCACCTCCCCGAGAATGCTGGCCGGAGCCACCCTGGCCCTGCTGGTCGATGCCCTGCGCGGCGCCCAGCAGCAGGCCCTCGCCATGGACTCACGAGGCTTCGCGACCGCGACCACCCGCACCTGGGCGCTGCCGAGCCCGCTGCGGCGCGCGGACCTGCTGGGCGTCACGATCGCGCTCGGGCTCGCCGTATGGCCGCTGCTCGCGGAGATGCTGGTGGGGTGAGCGCTGCGCGAGCCTGTGCCTCTGAGCTGCCGAGAAGACCGACGGACGACCAGGACACATCCGGCCCGTGACACATCGACCTGCAGGCCTGAGCTATCGAATACGCCTCGTGCGAGCGAACCACAGATACGTCACCACGGGCGTCACGATCCAAGGGATCACGCCGCCGAAAGCGAACAGGATGTAGATGACAGCAAAGGGGATCCATTGCGGGTCGGCGAAGAATTCGGGCAGGTGGCGTCCCAGCGGAAGCAGCAGTGCCACCAGCATCGCGAGCAGAGCTCCGAGGACGAACACCAGCGGCCGTCGTGCGCGCCGATCCGCCCAGGCCAGCAGCAGCGCCCAGGAGAGCGCGGCCAGCACGCCGGCTGCTCCTGCCTCGCCGACTATGGCGACCCCGGCAGCAAGCACCGCCGCCACCCCGATCAGCCACGTACTGACTCGCCTCCGGGGTCTCACCCCGTAGCGCTCCGCCAGAGCCGGCGTGAGGGGTCGCAGCGCCCCTGTCCCCGCCGCACGCTCACTCGATTCTGCCTCCATGAGCGGATGGTAGCCCGCGGCGTCCTCTGGCGGCCCGCAGTACTCTCGTGCAATGACGGATAACGACTCTGCCACCGATGACGCCGTGATCGAGCTGGCCCACTCCCTGCTCGATGCTGCCCGCAACGGCGACTCCGTGACCCTGCTCTCGCTCATCGACCAGGGCGCCCCGGTGGATCTCCGCGATGGCGCCGGAAACTCTCCGCTGATGCTCGCTGCCTATCACGGCCATGCCGAGCTGGTGCGTGAGCTGGCCGTCCGCGGGGCGGACGTGGACCTGAGCAATGATCGCGGTCAGTCACCGCTTGCGGGCGTCGCCTTCAAGGGCTTCACCGCGGTCGCGGAGGTCCTGCTCGGCGCTGGCGCCGATCCGGGGCTGGGCACCCCGAGCGCCCTGGAGACCGCGAGATATTTCGAGCGCGAGGAGATCGTGGCGCTGATCGAGTCACGGGGGGAAGGCCGAGCCGCGGGAGAAGACTGAGTCGCGGGAGAAGATTGAGTCGCGCGGGAAGTAGGCAGGGACGGGACGCTTGCCCGAACGCCGCGCCCGACGCCTCAGCCGCGATCCGGCCGCAGCACCATCGCCACATGCTCGATCCCAGCCTCCATGAACAGCCCGCCGAGGGACTCGAAGCCCATCGCGGCGTACCACTGCTCGAGGTAGGCCTGGGCGTCGATGTGCACCTCGGCCCTCGGCGCGACCTCCCGAGCATGCGCGAGCGCCCCGGCCATCAGCTGACGGCCGTAACCACCGCGTCGGTAATCGGCGCGCACTGCCACCCGGCCGATCCGCACCGTGCCGCCGGGCTCCCTGAGCACCCGCAGGTGCGCCACCGGTTCACCCGGAGCTCCCAACACCTCTGCGGCAACCTCTGCGGCCGGGGCACGCGGGATCGCACGCTCGAGCCACATGAGCGTCGTGGTGGGGTCGAGCTCCCGACCATCCAGATCAGCATCCGTCGCGTGCTGCTCGAGGGTGAAGACGTCCTGGCGGAGCTTGACGAGCAGATACAGCGTGCAGGGGTCGATATCGGCGAGCGCGGCGTGGCGCAGCACGGCACCTGAGGGGTCGGGAACTGGCATGGCAGAAAGGTTACTGCGGCGGCACCTGCTGTGCGTCGACCATCCGGGTGACGGCGGTGCGCCAGTGCTCCACCATCAGCGGTCCGCCGTGGCCCTCGTCCTCGATGATGATCAATTCGCTGCCGGGCCAGGCGCGGTGGAGCTCCCAAGCGGTCAGGGCAGGGCCGGACACATCGCGGCGCCCGTGGATCAGCACCCCGGGAATGCCCGCCAGCCGAGCCATCCCGCCGAGGAGGCCGCTGCCGGGCTCGCCGCCCCATGGCACGGCCCAGTCGGCGACGAACCCGTCGTGCGCCCAGTAGTGAGCGACCAGACGGGCGAAGCCGCGCTCGTACTCGGTCATCGGCTCGTGACCGGCCCCGGCATGCGCGGTGGAGGGTCCTCCCCCGCCGATCCCGATGTGCGCGTCCTCCCAGGTCATCCAGGCGCGGGCGGCGTCGTCGACCAGGTTCTGATCCGCTCCGGTGAGCATCTGCCGATACGCCTCGATGAGTCGGAGCCGCTGCGAGCCGTGGTCGCGACGGTCGAAGCCGGTGTGGTGCTCGGCGAGGGCGGCGACCGTGTCCCAGGCCTCGGGGTAGAGGGCGCCGACTCCCTCGGTGATCCACTCGATCTCGCGCCGGGAGGTGGAGGTGACGGCGAACAGCACCACGCCGAGCACCCGTTCGGGATGAGCTTGGGCGTAGGCGAGGGCGAGGGTGCTGCCCCAGGAGACGCCCTGCACGATCCAGGCGTCGATCCCGAGGTGCTCACGCAGCGCCTCGAGGTCGGCCACCAGGTGGGCGGTGGTGTGGCCCGTGAGATCGACCGGGCCGGGAACCCCAGGCGACGGGGTGGAGCAGCCGGCGCCACGCTGGCACAGGCCGATGATCCTGGCCCGGTCCGCGGGAGAGTTCCGTCGGTAGCCGGGGGTGAGCCGACCTCCCGGGCCGCCATGCAGGTAGAGGGTGGGGACGCCCTCGGCGGTGCCGGACTCCTCCCAGAAGATCTCGTGGACGTCGCCGACGGGGAGCATCCCCTCGGCGGTCGCGGCGGGTGGCGGGGGCATCGCGGTGCTCATGCAGCTTCCTCGGTTGCGTTCCCGGGGGTGAGCGCCCAGGGCGCCGCCGGGTGCTCACGGCTCCAGCTCGCGCGGCGGCTGCGGACGCTCTGACAGCGCGGGCACCAGAACACGGTCCGGGCGGCGAGATCCGTCGAGCGCACCGTGGTGCCGCACAGCCGGCAGGGCAGAGTCTGGCGGTGGTAGACGTAGAAGGACCGCTCGCGGGAGATCACGTCCGGGTCCTCGTCCCCGTTCTGGCGGGTGCCACGGGAGCGCTCGACGATGCGGGCCTCGAGGTCGCGGTGCTCGGGCTGGGTGGTGACGATCCTGCCGGTGCGGGCGCCGTAGGTCATCAGCGCGACCAGGTCCTCCCACATCTCCTCGAGCATCCCGGTGCTCAGATCCTTCCCGGGCACGAAGGGGTCCAGGCGAGCCCGGAACAGCAGCTCGGCACGGTAGATGTTCCCGATCCCGGCCACGATCTTCTGGTTCATCAGCAGCGCGCCGATGGTGGTGCGGGAGCGGCGCACGGCGCCGATGAAGCGCGCCGGGTCCGCGTCGGCCCTCAAGGGGTCCGGGCCCAGCCGGTCCAGGACCGTCTGCCGCTCCTGCGCGTCCATGATCTCGCAGGCCGTGGGCCCGGTGAGGTCCGCGAGGCCCTGCGGCCCGGCGATCCGCAGCCGGACCGTCGGCCGCGGCACCAGGCGGCGCCAGTCGGCGGTGCCCCCGCGGCCCGTTTCCTCTCCGTCCAGTTGCTCTTCCTGTTCACCGATCCGCAGTCGCGGCGCGCCGATCGCGTGAGCGTCGGTGAAGCCCGGCTCACCGGCGAAGGTCCAGGAGCCGTACAGCCCCAGATGAATATGGACGTGCCGAACCGCCGGGGAGTCGCGGTCGACGTCCTCCGTCGGTGCAAAGGGCAGGAAGAGGTGCTTGCCGACCGCCTCAGCGCCCAGCAGCACCATCCCGTCCAGCTGCGAGGCGTCGGAGAATCGTCCCTGCGGGCTCGAGGTGCGCACGCGCTGTCCGCCGAAGGCCTGGTCGAAGGCGGCGGCCAGTCGGTGGACGGTGTGACCCTCGGGCATCAGTCGGCAGCAGGAGCAGCGGACTTCTCGTACCCGCCGGTGCGCTCGTAGAGGCCCACCAGGTCGATCCGGCGCTGGTGGCGCTCCTCGCCGGGGAAGGGCTCGGCGAGGAAGATGTCGATCAGCGACTCCAGCTCCTCCTCGGTGTGCTGGCGGGCCCCGACGGAGATGACGTTCGCGTCGTTGTGCTGGCGGGCCAGGCGGGCGGTGTCCTCGTTCCACACCAGCGCCGCCCGCACGCCCTGCACCTTGTTCGCGGCGATCTGCTCACCGTTGCCGGAGCCGCCGATCACGATGCCCAGGGACTGCGGGTCTGCGACCACCGCGAGGCCGACGTCGGTGCAGAACGGGGGGTAGTCGTCGAGGGCGTCGTACTCGTGGGCACCGTGATCGGTGACCTCGTGGCCCTTGTTCTGGAGCACCGCGACCAGGCGGTTCTTCAGGTCGAATCCGGCGTGGTCGGTGCCGATGTGCACGCGCATGGAGGGTCTCGCTTTCGGGGTTTCTGCAGGGGCTGGCGGCGCCGGCCGAGGTGACCGGTGGGAGGGTGGGAAGGCGCGGAGGACGGGGTGGGTCAGCTGAAGTCGATGCCGCCGGTGCGGGTGCGCTTGAGCTCGTAGAAGCCGTCGATGGTGGAGAGGGCCTCCATCGCGTCGAACAGCTTCCCGGCATCCTCACCCCGGGGCGCGGGCGAGATGACCGGCCCGAAGTAGGCGGTGCCCTCCCCGAAGGAGATCACCGGGGTGCCGACATCGTCCCCGACCAGAGAGATGGCGCGCTCGTGCGAGGCGCGCAGGGCCTTGTCGATGGCGTCACCGGGCACGTTGTCATAGGCCTCGATCAGAGTGGCGGGCAGTCCGGCATCGGCCAGCGCCTGCTCCGCGACGCGGCGGCGATCGTCTTGGTCCCCGCCCACGTGGTAGCGCTCGCCCCAGGCGGTGTACCAGCGGGCGAACGCGGCATTCCCCTCGGCCTCGTCGATCGCGATCGACAGTCGTGCGGCGCCCCAGGACTGATCGGTGCTGCGCCGGTAGTCCGCATCGAGGTCGCGGCCCTCGTTGAGCACTGCCAGCGACATCACGGAATAGCGCGGGGTGATGTCACGGACCTCGGCGGCGTGGCCGAGCCAGCGGCTCGTCATCCACGCGAAGGGGCAGGCGGGGTCGACGAACAGCTCGACGGTGCGCTCACTCATACGGTCTCCTTGACTCGGGGGCGATGTCACCATTCTGTCATTCGCGGTCGACCTGTGCGGAAACGTCATAGAGGTGACCGGGGCGACACCTCCTGCATGCCAAAAAACATTGCACTGCGCTGGGAGGACGGGTTTGATCAATGCGTGCTCGATTCCCGTCCCGCCTCCGTCGCGGCCCCCGCTCTGCCCCGCGCTTCGGCGCCCGGGGTGATGCGCTCGATCGTCCGCAACCATCGCCGGATGCTGGCGGTGGTGCTGCCGCTGGCGACGCTCTCCGAGGGCATCGAGCTGCTGATGCCGATCGTGCTGGGCCTGGTGATCGACCACGGCGTCCTGGCCGGGGATCTGCGGCTGACGGTGCTCGGTGCAGTAGGCCTGATCGCGATGCGGATCCTCGGCGTGCTGCTGTGGACCTGGACGTTCCTGCAGTCGCAGAAGGCGTGCATGTTCGAGCGTCATCGCCTGCGCGTAGGCCTGACCGGGGCGGTGCTCGACCCTCGATCGCGTGCGGTGCAGCGCCCCGCCGGCGAGGTGCTCTCGATCGCCACGTCGGATGCGGACAAGGCCTCCGATCTGCTGGACATGCTCCCCTGGGTGGTCCCCTCCGCCATCGCGGTGCTCGCGGCCTCCGTGTACCTGGCAGTGTCGGATTTCTGGCTGGGGCTGGCCATGCTGTGCGGCATCGTGGTGATGGTGGTGGTGATCCGGGTGATCACCCCGACCCTGTCCGCCCGCTACGACGATCAGCAGTCCCAGGCCGCGGAGGCCGCCGCCACCGCCACCGACCTGGTCCACGGGCTGCGGGTGCTGCAGGGGCTGGGCGTGCAGAGCCGCGCCCGGGCCACCTACCGTCGGCGCTCCCAGATCGCGCTGCAGGCGGCACTGGTCAATGCCCGCTACTCAGGGATCTCCTCCGGCCTGACCACCCTGGTCACCGGCACCATGCTCGCCGCCGTGGTGGTGCTCGCCGCGCTCCGCGCCCTCGACGGTGCCCTCGCCCTCGGAGTGCTGATCGCGGTCGTGGGGGTCGCCCGCTACGTGATGGGCATGCTCCAGGGGCTGTCCGGCGCGCCGGTGTGGTGGGCGAGCATGTCCACCTCGGCGCGACGGGTGCGGGATCTGTACACGGACCTGGGGCGCACGGTCGACGATCCGGAGCTGGGCCTGGATGTGCTCACCGTCCAGCGCGATGATCGCGGCGATGTCGCCAGCACTGCCGCCGGTACTGCCGGGACCGACGTCGGCCGTCGGGGCGCCGCGGGTGGCCTGCAGCTACCGCAGCTTTCCGTCGCCGACGGCGAGGTCGTCGCGCTGGCCTGTGCGGATGCCCGTGATGCGGAGGCCGCGATCGATGCGGTCAGCGGCCGGGTCGATGCCGGGGCGCGCGTGGGAACCACGCCGATCACGCCTGCCGACCGGCTGACGCTGCGCTCCGAGCTGCTGGTCGAGCCGCACGTGGTCGACCTCTTCGACGGCACCCTGCGCGAACAGCTGGCCACCCGCGCGCCCGCAGGCACCACGGACGGCGCCGACGGCACCTGGGCTGACCACGCCCTGCATGCCGCCGGCGCGCAGGATCTGCTGCGGATCCTGCCCGACGGCTATGACACCCGCATCCTGGACCGCGGCTCGAACCTCTCCGGAGGGCAGCGCCAGCGCATCGCCCTGGCCCGGGCGGTGGCGGCAGATGCACCCGTCCTGGTGCTGCACGACCCCACCACCGCAGTCGACGCCGTCACCGAGCAGAACATCGCCGAGGCGCTGATCGCCGCGCGCCGTCGCACCGACCGGGCCACCCTGCTGGTGACCCGCGCACCGGCGCTGCTGCGCGAGGCGGACAGGGTCGTGTTCATGCAGAACGGAGCGGTCGCCGCTGAGGGCGCGCACACCGACCTGATGGGGATCGAGGCCTATGCGGAGGTGGTGCGACGATGAGCGACATCGACTGGAAGCGCCCGCTGGACGAGGTGCTGGGGGACGACGCCACTGCACGCCGGCAGCTCGCCGAGCATGCGCAGCTGCTGCCGATCGCCGACGCGCGCACCTCCCTGCGGTTCATCACGGCCCGGCTGCGGGAGCACTGGGTCTCGGCACTGGCCACCCTTCTGATCACGATCGGCGGTGCGGTCGCCGCGGCATTCCTGCCGCGGCTGATCGGCGCGGCCGTGGATGTGGTCGTCGACGGCGAGTCGAAGGACCAGGTGTGGATGCTGGGCGGCCAGATCCTGGGCGTCGGCATCCTCCAGGCCGTGCTCATGGCGCTCGGCTGGGCGATGATCTCGGCGCTGGGCCAGCGGATCCTGGCCGGGATGCGCGAGGACGTCATCGATCGGGCGCTGGACCTGCCCGCGCAGACGATGGAGCGCACCGGCATCGGGGACGCCCTCTCGCGGGTTGCCGATGACGTCGACGTCGCCGCGCGCGCGGTCAACAACCTGGTGCCGAACCTGATCCAGCTCGGCTTCCTGGTCGTGATCACGCTGGTGGGGATGGCGACCCTGTCGCCCTGGCTGCTGCTGATGGTGGTCATCATCGTGCCGATGTACGTGCTCGCCGCGACCTGGTACCTGCGTCGCACCGCCCCGATCTATCGGCGGGAGCGGATCGCGATGGGCGCCCGCGCGCAGGGCCTACTCTCGGCGATCCATGGGATCCCCACCGTCCATGCCTACGGCATCGAACGGCGCGAGACCCGCCATGTGGCGGTGCTCTCGGAGACCGCCTCGGTGCTGAACATGCGCGTGATGTATCTCGTGAGCCGCCTGGTGATGGGCCTGAACGTGCCGGAGAACCTGGCGCTGGCAATGGTGCTCCTGCTGGGCTTCGTGATGGTGCAGGTCGGTGGGGCGCCGATCGGTCTGGTCACCGCCGCTGCGATCTACCTGGTCACCCTGTTCTGGCCGATGATGTCGGTGATCTTCAATCTCGATGAGGTGCAGTCGGCGCTCGCGAGCCTGGCCCGGATGGTCGGGGTGATCACCTCGATCGACCCGGCCGCCTCCCCCGGCACCGAACGCCCCGGCGACGCATCGATCCGGCTCGAGCAGGTCTCCCATGCGTACACCTCCGACGAGGAGGGCGTCGAACGGATCATCCTGCAGCCGCTGGACCTGGACATCGCCTCCGGGGAGACGATCTCGCTGGTGGGTGCCTCCGGTGCCGGCAAGTCCACGCTCGCCGCGATCCTCGCCGGCACCCTCGAGCCGCGCCACGGCCGGGTTCTCCACGGCGGTGCGGACCTCGTGCGCGCCGACCTCGAGGCGATGAGGTCCCACGCCTCGATCGTGAGCCAGGACGTCCACGTGTTCCGCGGGACGCTGCGGGAGGACCTGAAGCTCGCGGACGCGGAGGCGAGTGATCAGGAGCTGCGCGAGGCGCTGGGCAGGGTCGATGCGCTCACCTGGGTGGACCGGCTTCCCCAGGGCCTGGACACCCAGGTGGGTGAGAAGGGTGCCCGGCTCACCGCCGAGCAGTCCCAGCAGCTCGCCCTGGCCCGGATCGCCCTGCGCGATCCCGCGGTGCTGATCCTCGACGAGGCCACGGCCGACGAGGGCTCCTCCGGGGCCCGGGTGCTCGAGCGGGCTGCGCTCGAGGTGGCTCAGGGCCGGACCACGATCATCGTGGCGCACCGGCTCTCCCAGGCACGGATCGCCGATCGCATCCTGGTGATGGCCGATGGCGCGGTCGTCGAACAGGGCACCCATGATGAGCTGGTCGCCCAGGGCGGGGACTATGCGCGCCTCTGGGAGGCGTGGAGCAGCTAGGCCATAGGAGGCGAAGCTGCTGGCGCCTGGATGCTCAGACCCTCTGACGCCGGCACCTCTAGCGCCGGCGCAGCCTCAGCACCAGCACGCCCGCGATGCCTGCCAGCAGTCCCAGCACCGTCAGCATCCCGGCACCGCCGAACTTGACCAGCTGGCCCCACGAGGCGTCGATGCCGAGGACCGCGAGGGGACCGTGCTCGAGGGTGGTCTGCCCGAGCTCGAGCACCGATCCCTCGGGCGCGTCCTCGGCCGGGTCGCCCTCCACCTCGAGCGTGAGCACGACGGTGACCGGTTCGTCGCCGGCCGGCTCCGCATCGGCAGGGCGCTGCAGTCTCTGCAGGCTGACCGTGTGCATGCCCGGCAGCCACGCCGAGGCGACGGAGGACAGCTCGGAGCTGCGGTTCCCACGATCCACCGGGGTGGTCATGCCCCCTCCCGCCACTCGGTCAGCAGGGTTCATCCGCCAGCTGCCACCGCCCACGGTCACCTGCCCACGGACGGCGTTGGTGACCCGCAGAGCGAGCTCGCCGGCGGCCTCGGGCTGCGACGTCTCCTCGACGCGCCAGCGCAGGCGTTGCCCCTCCTGGACAGGGATCCTCACCAGGCCCACCTCCCCCGGATCCAGTTCCATGACGTAGGAACCAGGGTCGACCTCGGGCGCCGTCGCGAAGGAGCGACCGGCCTCGAAAGGCTCGTCCTGGGCTGGCGGCACGGGAGCGGCGCCAGCATCCTCGATCTCCTCGGTGACCGCCGGAGCGCCGCCGCCCACCCCGGCGGGTTCGATGGCGATCTGGATCTCGACCGGCAGCGGGCTGTCGTTCGCTCGTGGTCCCCTGCGGGTGATCTGCAGGAACAGCTCATCACCCGCGCAGCCATCGAAGCTCATCACGCCGGAGATGGCGGTCGAGGTGATCGGACCGTCGCCCGTCCGCCCCTGACCGACGTCATCGATCCCGCTGTCCTCGCAAGCATCCCCGCCCGCGGTGAGGAAGGTGACGCCCAGACCCAACTCGCCTCCGCTCCCCGGTACCCCGTCGGCATAGGGCGCGGCGGCGATCGTCGCCGCGGCGTGCACTCGCTGCCCGTTCCCCACCGCGATGCGGTAGTACTTCGAAGTGCCGGCATCGTCCTCGTCGCGCTGGGCTCCGAGAGCGAAGGTGTCCAGGTGGACCCCGGGCAGCAGCAACGGCGCCTGGGCCTGGGAGCCCGCGCCGGCGACCGCCGGTCCGACGGCCTGATAGGCAAAATCCGGCACCGCGGCCGGCTCGTCCGTCGGCTCGGCCCACGCCGCGGGCAGCCCTCCCCACATCAGGAGAGCCGCCACCAGCATCAGCACGGCGATCCCGGGGGCAGGGACGAGGACACCTCGGGCACCGGCTCCCCCGGCACGTGAACCCCAGGCACCGGCGCCCCGTGCACCGCGGTCGCGCGCTGTGCGGCTCATGCGTTCTCCTGAGGTCGGTGGGCGGAGTGGGCCAGCTCGGCGAGGTGGAACTGTTCAGAGGACAGAGTGCCAGATCCTGCGCTTTCGGGCCGACCGACTCGGGCGGGGTGCCCTAGCATGACGTCCATCATGTCCGATGTCATCGCTGGTCGAATCGAACTGCTCACTCCCCTCGCCCGGGGTGCCTCGGGCTCCCTGTGGCGTGCGATCGACCGCCGCTACGGGGCGGTCTGCGCAGCCAAGGTGATGCGGCAGCGGGACGGCGCTGATGTGCTGCGCTTCGTGCGGGAGCAGACGGTCGGTTCCGCCCAGGGGCTCGGGCAGCACCCCCACCTGCTCCCTCCGTACACCTGGGTCGCGGAGGACGACACGATCGTGCTGGTGATGCCGCTGTCGCATGGCGGCACGCTGGCCGGGGCCATCGCGGAGCACGGTGCGCTGTCGCCCAGCCTGGTCGCTCAGCTGCTGCGCCAGCTGCTGGACGCACTGGCGGCGATGCATGAGGCGAACTGGGTCCATCGCGACGTCAAGCCCGCCAACCTGCTGCTGGAGCCCACCGCGGACGGCTCCCCCCACCTGTTGCTCGCTGATTTCGGGATCGCCCTGCATGAGACCGACGTGCGGCTGACGGAGACGGGATTCCGGCACGGCACCCCCGGTTTCATGGCACCCGAGGTCCTCGAAGGGATGGGCACCTCGGCATCCCAGGATGTGTGGGCCGCCGCGGCCTGCGCGCTCGAGGCCCTCGCACCACCGCGGCCCCGGGAACGGCTGCTGCCCGCCGAGCTCCCCGAGCGCGCGCACGACGTGCTCGCCGCCAGTGCGGACCCGGCTGCCCGGCCGCTCGCGCAGCTGCTGCAGGAGATGCTCACCCCCGAGCCGGCAGCGCGACCGGAGGCGGCACAGGCCAGGGACCGGATCCCGCTGCCGTCCTCCCCGCCAGGCTCCTGGTCCCGCGCCGCGAACGGGGCCCTCGTCCAGGTGACCGACCGGATCGAGGCGTCGGACTCGCTGCAGGAGGTCCCCCTCGATGGGCCCGGCAGCCTGGCCGGACTGGCGCCGGGCCTCCACGAACGGCTGAGCGCCCTGTCCCGGTCCGCCAGCTCGCCACCCGCGGCATCGTCCGCCGCCGCTCCTCCGGCGCCGCCAGCGCAGCAGAGGCAGGCCGTGCGGCCGCAGCATTCTGCGGGCAGCTCAGGCTCATCGGGGAACACCACAGAGCGCTTCTTGCACGACCCGACCAGGCGGAGTCCTGCGATGCCGCAGCCCCTTGGGCCGCAGTCCATGGAGCTGCACGGCACCGCGCAGAACCCCGGTGCGCCCTGGGCCGACGCGCAGTCATCACCGTTGCCCCCTGCGCCGGCGCGACCGGTTCCGACTCCTGGTCGCGCCCGGGCGTCGTGGACCGGTGTGCTGCTGCTGGTGATCTCGGCGCTGTGCCTCGTCAGCGCAGGTGTCCTGCTGTGGTCGGCGCTGGGTTGACCCCGCTCAGGCCATTCACCCGTCAGCTGACGCGCCGGGTGACTTCTCGACTCAGTCGCCGGGGCGCACCAGTCCCGACTCGTAGGCGGCGACCACCAGCTGGGTGCGGTCGCGCAGCATGAGTTTTCCGAGCACCCGGGAGACGTGCGTCTTGACCGTCTGCTCCGCCATCACCAGCTCCGCGGCGATCTCGCGGTTCGCCATCCCGCGGGCGACCAGCCGGAGCACGTCCAGCTCCCGCTCGGTGAGCACCGACAGGCTCGCATCAGCGCCATCGGGCCGCTCGGGACGAGCCACGAAATCCGCGATCAACGCACGGGTCACCCGCGGGGCGAGCAGCGACTCGCCCGCGGCGACCACGCGCACGGCGTGGACCAGCTCCTGGGGTGTGGAATCCTTGAGCAGGAATCCACTGGCTCCGGCCCGCAGCGCCGCGAAGACGTACTCATCCGCATCGAAAGTGGTCAGCATGATGATCTTCGGCGGTGTCCCCGGCATCCCGAGCACCTCACGGGTCGCCTCGAGCCCCCCGACGTGCGGCATCCGGATGTCCATCAGCACCACATCCGGACGGGTGCGCGCGACCACGTCCGTGATCCCGGCACCATCGTCCGCGGTGCCGACCACCTCGATCCCGTCCTGGGCGTTCAGCAGAGCCTCGAAGCCGCCGCGGATCATCGACTGGTCATCGACGACCAGCACCCGGAGGGTGTCGTGCGCAGCGGGTTCCATGAGCACACCGTATCCCCGTTCGATGAGAGGTCCCCGCCATGTTCCTGGTCCCTGACCGGCGCAGCCTGCGCCAGCTGGGCCCCGATCTGGCGCTGCTCTTCTCCGGGCTGGGGCTGACTCTGCTCTCCGTGCTGGTGCTGGTCCCGCTCACCGCGGTCTCCGCCACTCTGGCGGTCCTCTGGATCGGCGTCCTGCTGCTGCCCTTGACGCTGACCCTGGCATCCGGTTTCGCCCGCTGGGACCGGGCTCGGCTCCTCCGCTGGGGACTCGAGGTCTCCACCCCGCGATACCGACCGGCGGGACCCGGCGCCGCCGGTCCGCTGCGCCGCGTCACCGATCCGCGCCGGTGGCTCGACCTCGGATTCGAGGGGCTGATCGCCCTGCCGGTGCGCGCACTCACCGGGACGCTCGCCCTGCTCTGGATCCTCGGATCGCTCAGCGGGCTCACGCACTGGGCATGGGGACGGCTGCTGCCTCCGGATACCCGAGAGGTGCCGGGACAGTGGGCGCTGGCCGCGGTCACCGGTCTGATCCTGGCGCTGACCCTCCCTGCCGGCGTGCATCTGCTGGCCCGCCTCGACGCGGTAGTCACCGCATCCCTGCTCGGTGGTGCAGCCCCCGGCGCCCGCCTCCCCGGGGGCGTCCCTGCTGGGGCGGCCAGGATCTCCCCGCTCGCCGCCTCCGACCACCGCCTGCGCGAGAACGCGTGGAGCCGGATGACGATCGCCTACCTCGCCTTCGTGCTGGTGGTCGTCGGATGGCCGGTCACCACCGTGGTCTACGAGGTGCATCCTGCGGCGGCGATGGTGGTCTCCGCAGCCGCCGGCGCCGCAGCCCTGCTGGGAGCCCGCTGGCCCTGGGCTGGCCTCGCGCTCTCTGCTGTTGCCGCGCTCGCGGTGCTGCTGGTGACCGCGCCCGGTCACGGGACAGCGCCCTGGCCATGGCCGGTGACCGCGCTGCTGGCCCATTGCCTCACCCTGGCCGTCCTCGCGATCTTCCATCGCTGGTACTGGGCACTGTCGGCGTGGTCCGCAGGAGCGATCCTGACCCTGCTGGTGCTGCTGGTGACCGACCCGGCGAAGCTGCCGGAAGGGACCCTGCGCGCGGTGACGACCAACGGGGTGGTGCTGGTGGCCATCAGCGGCGGCGTGGTCCTGCTGGGGCTGACCGCCCGGCAGTGGATCCTGGCTCGAGGGCAGGCCGAGCAGGCGCAGAGCGTGAGCGTGGAGGAGATGCGTCGCCGCCGGGAGCTCGAGGAACGGGGCCGGATCGCTCGCGAGCTGCACGACGTGGTCGCGCATTCGATGTCCGTGATCACGGTGCAGGCGGGGACCGCGAAGTACCGCTTGCAGCATCTCGATGCCGAGACCGTCAGCGAGTTCGAGGACATCGCCGGGTCGGCCCGCCAGGCGCTGGGCGAGATGCGTTCGCTGCTGACGATCCTGCGCACCGACGAGTCGATCGCGGAAGTCTCGATGCCGGGCCTCTCCCAGATCGAGGAGCTGGTCGAATCCAGCCGCAGCGCGGGCGCGCAGATCAGTGCCGAGCTCGACGACGTCGAAGTCCTGCCGACGACCGGCCTCACCGCCTACCGGGTGGTGCAGGAGGGCCTGAGCAATGCCCTGCGGCATGCCCGCGGCGCGGCGATAGAGGTCCGGATCCTCCGTCTCGGCGGCGTTCTGGAGATCAGCGTCCGCAACCAGGCTCCCCCGCCGTCGGCTGTCCTGCACGACCCGCTCCCCGGGGCCGGGATGGGGCTGGTAGGCACCCGGGAGCGCGTCGGCGCCCTCGGCGGGACCGTCGAGAGCGGGCCCACGCCGGCCGGTGGTTTCCTGCTGCGAGCACGGATCCCGCTGGCCGACCCCCTACCCGGGTAGGGGGTGGAAGTTCGCTCCGACGAGGGACGCGCCGCACCGCCGCGCCTCGTAACGTCGTGACCATGACCACCACTGTCGAGCCCAGCACCGCTCAGTACCGTGCTGCGGACCACACCCGCGACTACTTCGAGCTCTCCGAGCGCGTCAAGGCCGCAGGACTGATGGGCCGGAACGTGCGCTCCTACATGGTCCGCACCGCGATCCTCGCCGCAGTGTTCGCCGGCGCCTTCACCCTGCTGCTGACCCTCGGGAACACCTGGTGGCAGCTGGCCGTCGCCGTCCTGTTCGGGGTCCTGTTCACCCAGGCCGCGTTCCTGGGCCACGACGCCGCGCACCAGCAGGTGTTCGCCAACGGCCGCCGCAACGAATGGTTCTCCCGGATCATCGGGAACCTCGTGGTGGGGCTCAGCATCGCCTGGTGGAATCGCAAGCACAACAAGCACCACGCCCACCCCAACACCATCGGCCGCGACGGCGACATCGCCCCCGGCTGGCTGGTGTTCGTGCCCGGCGACGCGCAGGAGCGCACCGGGTTCATGGGCTGGCTCCTCCGCCGCCAGGGCTACGCCTTCATCCCGCTGCTGAGCCTGTTCGCCTTCGTGCTCCACTACGAGGCGATCTCCTCGCTGCTGCGTCAGAAGAAGGTCAAGCACCGTGCGTTCGAGCTGACCTTGGTCCTCATCCGGATCATCGGCTTCCCCGTGATCGTCCTGGTGACCCTCGGGCCGGTCCTCGGTGCCGCGTTCCTCGCCGTGCAGCTGGCCGTCTTCGGCATCACCATGGGTGGCTCCTTCGCCCCGAACCACAAGGGCATGGCCCTGATCCCGCAGGGCATGGAGGTCGACTTCCTGCGCCGCCAGGTGCTCACCAGCCGCAACATCACCGGCGGTCGCCTGATGAACATCGCGATGGGTGGGCTGGACCTGCAGATCGAGCACCACCTCTTCCCGCGGATGCCCTCGGCGAACCTGCGCAAGGTGCGGCCGATCGTCCGGGAGTTCTGCGCCGAGCGCGGCATCATCTACACCGAGACGAACCTGATCGCCTCCTACCGAGTCATCATCGGCTACCTCAACAAGGTGGGCCTGGGCTACGCGGACCCGTTCGACTGCCCCCTCGCCTCACAGCTGCGCGGCGCGCCCCTGCCCTCCTCGCAGCTGCGGAGCGCACCCCTGGCCTCCTGACGGCGCGCCGCACCTCCCGCGGAGAGGGAGGCGGTATGGTCGCTCCATACGCCTACCCCTTCACGGGCAGTGCAGCCCCGGCTCGGTGGCCGGTCGGTACGGGGCGTCCGTGGAGGCCGATCCGGCCGGGATCACCACCATGTCTTCCACCCCGCGCTGGTCGCCCGGCGACCAGGTGACCTGGACCTACTACACCCCACAGCACCCCACCCGCACCGTCCGCCCCGGCACAGTCGTGCTGGACGATGACCGCGGTGTTGTGGTCTGGATCGCGCCCGGCACCGAGGTGCTGCTGCCCGTGCTGGAATCCGGTGCAGCGTTGCGCCGTGCCGGGGACGAGGGCATGTTCACCGCGCCCCGCATCCAGTCCAAGCAGCTGTGGACCGGCAACGGCATCCTGATGATCGGGCTGCCGGACTCCCCCTACTCGATCTGGCTGTTCTACAAGGACGACGGCTCGCTGGGCTGCTACTACGTGAACCTCGAGACGCCCTACGAGCGCACCGCGGAGGGCATCTGCACCCGGGACCTGGTGCTGGACCTGGTGGTGCTGCCTCGCCGGGACTGGCACTACAAGGACGAGGACGAGCTCGAAGGCGCGGAGCGCACCGGGTACTTCTCCGCCGAGGAGATCGCCTCGATCCGCGCCGCGGGCCACCGGGCCGAACAGCACATCGCCGACTGGACCTACCCCTTCTCGGCGGGCTATGAGTACTTCTTCCCGGATCCGAAGTGGCCGTTGCCCACGCTGCCCGCCCACTACACCTGGGATCTGGACCTGACGCAGCGCTGAGCAGGATTGCTTCAGCACAGGGAGCCGCTTCAGTTCCGAGGCATGCAGGGTCGGTGGCAGGATGGAGCCCATGTCATCCGAGAACCTCACTCGCGACGAGGCCCGCAGCCGTGCCTCGTTCCTCAGCACCGATTCCTACGAGATCCGTCTTGATCTGACCACCGACGAGCGGACATTCCTCACCGAGACGACGATCCGCTTCTCGTCCACCTCCGCCCAAGACACCTTCGTCGACCTCATCGCAGCATCCGTCGAGGAGATCGAGCTCAACGGTGAGCTGCTGTCCGATCCCGCCTCGCACTTCGACGGAGCGAGGGTGCGCCTGCCCGCGCTCCGCGAGGGCGCGAACACCGTGCGGATCCTGGCGACCGGTCGTTACATGAACACCGGTGAGGGCCTGCACCGCTTCGTGGACCCGGTGGACGACGAGGTCTACCTGTACTCGCAGTTCGAGGTCTCCGATGCGCGCCGCATGTTCGCCTGCTTCGAGCAGCCCGATCTCAAGGCCACCTACCAGCTCACGGTCACCGCCCCGGCGCACTGGCGGGTCATCTCCGTCTCCCCCACCCCCGCCTCGACCCCCGCCGGGGAGGGCATCGCCACCTGGGCCTTCGAGCCCACCGAGCGCATCTCCACCTATCTCTTCGCCCTGATCGCCGGGAACTACCAGGGCGGCACCGGGGAGATCACCACCCGCGACGGCCGGACCATCCCGATGGGCGTCTTCGCCCGCGCCTCGCTCGCCGAGCATGTCGACGCCCAGAACGTCATCGACGTGACCAAGGCCGGCATCGACTTCTACGAGGAGGCGTTCGACCAGGACTTCCCGTTCCGCAAGTACGACCAGATCTTCGTGCCGGAGTACAACATGGGGGCGATGGAGAACCCCGGCGCCATCACCTACGTCGAGGCGTACGTCTTCCGCTCCGAGGTTTCCGACGCGGTGCGCGAGCGACGCGACCTCACGATCCTCCACGAGCTGGCTCACATGTGGTTCGGCGATCTGGTCACCATGCGCTGGTGGGACGATCTGTGGCTGAACGAGTCGTTCGCCGAGTACGCCTCCACGCTCGCGAGCGCCGAGGCCACCCGCTGGACCGGCTCCTGGACCACCTTCGCGTTGTCGGAGAAGGGCTGGGCTTACCAGCAGGACCAGCTGCCCTCCACCCATCCGGTGGTGGCCGACATGGTCGACTTCGAAGCCGTCGAGACGAACTTCGACGGGATCACCTACGCCAAGGGCGCCTCGGTGCTGCGCCAGCTGGTCGCCTACGTGGGCCGGGAGGAGTTCTTCGCCGGGGTCCGCGCCTACTTCGCCAAGCACGCCTGGGGGAACACCGAGCTGACGGATCTGCTGGTCGAGCTCGAGGCCACCAGCGGCCGTGACCTCAGCAGCTGGGCCGAGCTGTGGCTCCAGCGCGCCGGGGTGAACACGCTGCGCCCGGTGATCGAACGTGACGCCACCGGTGCCGTGACCCGCTTCGCAATCTCCCAGACCGCTCCGGCGGAGCACCAGACCCTGCGCCCGCACCGCCTGCAGGTGGGCGGCTTCTCGCTCCAGGACGGGGCGCTGGTGCGCACCGAGTCCGTCGAGCTGGACGTGGACGGGGAGCTCACCGAGGTGCCCGCGCTGACCGGGAAGCGCGCCGACCTGTGGCTGCTCAACGATGGTGACCTCACCTATTCGAAGGTGCGCCTCGACGAGAAGTCCCTCGCCGTCGCGATGGAGCACCTGCGCGATCTGGACGACTCCCTGGCACGGACCCTGCTGTGGTCCGCCGCCTGGGACATGGTCCGCGACGGCGAGCTGCCCAGCCGCCGCTACCAGCAGCTGGTCCTCGCGAACCTCACCGGGGAGGACTCCTCCTCGGTGGTGCGCACCCTGCTGCAGCAGCTGGAGACCGTCGCGGGCCCCTATGCCGCCGTCGACCAGCGGGCCCAGCGCACCGAGGCCGCCGCGAGCGCCGTCTGGGAGCTCGCGGTCGCGGCTGAGGCAGGCTCCGATGCCCAGCTGCAGTTCGTCGAGAGCTTCGCGCATCTGGCCCGCACCGAGGAGCACCGCCACACCCTCGAGGGGCTGCTCGGCGGGACGGTCACCCTGCCGGGCCGAGAGATCGACACCGATCTGCGCTGGAAGCTCGTGATCGCCCTCGCGGTGCTGGGCGGGATCGACGTCGCCGGCATCGACGAGCAGCTCGCCGCCGACGACACCCAGTCCGGCCGGAAGCATGCGCTCACCGCGAAGGCGGCGCTGCCCACCGAGGTCTCCAAGGCCAAGGCCTGGCGCCGCACGGTGGAGAAGGACACCCTGGCCAACGAGTCGGTCACCGCGGTGATCCAGGGATTCCGCCGAGTGGTCGACGAGTCGCTGCTGGCCCCCTACCGACAGCGCTACTTCTCGATGATCGACCAGGTGTGGAAGGAGCGCTCGAACGAGATCGCCACCCGCCTCGTGGGCGGCTACTTCCCGCACAGCTATGGCGGTCAGGCCGTGCTCGATGCCGCCGATCAGTGGCTCGCCGATGCCGAGGAAGCCCCCTTCGGGCTGCGCCGCATCATCATCGAGGGCCGCGACACCGTCGCCCGCCAGGAGCGCGTCCGCGCGGCGGACATCGGCTGAGCGACGCGCTGTGAGCCCGCGAACGGCAGGAGCACAGCCCAGCAGACACCGCTGAGCGACGCGCTGTGAGCCCGCGAACGGCAGGAGCACAGCACAAAAGACGCCGCTGAGCGACGCGCTGTGAGCCCGCGAACGGGGCCGGGGCGAGGCGGGTCGGTGACCCACCTCGCCCTGGACTCCTCCAGACTTCTGGCGGCCCGGGCGATATCGTCGAAAGTATGTTGGACGACCCCCTGGATCTCGAACCGCTGCTGACCTCACCCACCACCGATGAGGCGCTGAGCCTGATGGATCAGCTGCTGCGCTGGCTGGCCACCAGCGGCGTCAAGATCGTCGTCATCCTGCTGGCCGCCACGATCGCGAGTCTCCTGGCCGGTTGGCTGCTGCGCCGGTTCTTCCGCACCATGGTCCAGTCCGGATCGAAGCTCTCCACCGTGGCCGGGACCGTGATCAAACGGGATCCACGCTCGCAGAAGGCGGCCCAGGCCCGTCGCGAACAGCGTGCGCACACCCTGTCTAACGTGGCCCGCAACATCGCGCACGTGATGATCTGGGCCGTGGCCTCGGTGATGATCCTCTCCGAGATCGGGGTGAACATCGCCCCGGTCATCGCGAGTCTCGGGGTGGTGGGCTTGGCGGCCGGCATCGGTGCCCAGACCATCATCAAGGACGTGGTCGCGGGCGTGGTGATGCTCTTCGAGGACATCGTCGCCGTCGGCGACTGGGTGGACATCGAGTACGCCGAGGGCACCGTCGAGTCGATCAACCTGCGCGCCACCCAGGTGCGCGGCATCGACGGGGTGCTGTGGACGGTGCGCAACGGCGAGATCATCCGGGTCGGCAACTACGCACGCGGCTTCTCGAATGCCGTGGTGGTGCTCGACATCGACGCTGCGGCGGATGACGACCAGGTGACCACCGTGCTCGAGTCGGTCACCGCCGAGCTGGCCGCGGATCCCGAATTCGAGGACCAGATCCTCGCCGCCGCGAGCATCACCGGCATGCTCGCCGTGGATGCGAACCGCTACCAGCGCCGTGTCGTGATGCAGACCCCTCCCGGTCAGCAGTGGGGCGTGGAGCGAGAGCTGCGCGCCCGGATCCGAGACGGCTTCGCCGCCGCGGACATCGCCTTCGCCATGCCCCGTTTCGTCGAGACCGTCCAGAAGTGACAGCCCGCAGATGACTCCCACCTTCGTGACCCCCAAGACCGGAGAGCGCCAGCTATGACCACCCCGTCCCCCCAGCCCGAGCAGATCAGCTTCTACGAAGCCGTCGGCGGCCATGAGACCTTCGTACGGCTCGTGGACCGCTTCTACGAGGGTGTCGCCGAGGATCCCGAACTGCGTCCGATGTATCCGGAGGAGGACCTCACCGGGGCGCGCCACCGGCTGTGCACCTTCCTCGAGCAGTACTGGGGCGGTCCGAAGACCTACGGCGAGGAGCGCGGCCATCCGCGGCTGCGGATGCGGCACGCCGTCTTCCCGGTCTCCCCCTCGGCCCGCGATGCGTGGCTGCGACATATGCGCGCCGCCCTCGACACCCTGGACCTCGCACCCCTGCACGAGCAGACGCTGTGGGACTACCTGGATCGGGCCGCGCATTCACTGCTCAACACGGTCGACGGCGGCGAGGCACCGGCGGCCGGGCAGACCGTCCCCGATCAGCTGAGCTGAGCTGGGCTCAGTCGCGGAAGCGCAGCGGTTCGCCGGAGAACTGCTGGAGCTGGTCGCGGGTCTCCTGCTCCAGGCGGACGGGCGCGCCGGACTCGGCGTCGACCAGCACCACCACGGTGCGTGCCCGGGCGTAGGGAGTCCTTGCGTCGGGATCGTCGCGGGTGAGCACGAGGTAGTCGACGCTGAGGCTGGCTCCACCGATCCGGGAGAGCCACAGCCGCACCACCACGCCGTCGCGGCGATGGCCGAGCGGCCGCGCGTATTCGATCCGCTGCGAGGCGATGACCGTGCTGACCGCCGCCCCGGCCCCGCCGACCGGAAGCGCTGCCGGCGGCTGCGGCGCACCGAGCTCGACCTGTTCGGCTGGCGGCTGCCAGAAGGCGGCGATGCGCGCCTCCTCGAGCAGGCGCACCACCGCGGCGTTGTTCACGTGGCCGTAGGCATCGAGGTCCGTCCAGCGGACCGCGACCGGGATATCCAGGGGCTGCGGCTCTCCCGGCGTGAGATCGGGTGCATCGGCGAGGGAATGAGGTGCCATGGTTCTCATCGTAGGCGTCATCGCCAGTACGATCGGCCGCATGACCTCTGCGCACACCGACCCCTCGAAGATCGCCGCCGGTCTCGTGGATCTGCTGGATCTGCGCGAGAGCGCCCCCTTCGGCGAGTTCTCGACGACGGCTACCGTCGCCGCATATCAGGGTGATTCCTCCCCTCATCCCGGCGGGCACGTCTTCGGCGGGCAGGTGATGGGCCAGGCCGTCACGGCGGTGGGCCGCACGGTCTCCCCCGATCGCCGCATCCACTCGATGTACTCCTACTTCCTCGCCCCGGGCGATCCCTCGCATCCGATCCGCTTCCAGGTCGATGCGCTGCGCGATGGCGGCTCGTTCTCCGTGCGCCGGGTGCTGGCCACCCAGCCCGGCAAGGAGGCTGATGAGGAGGAGCGCACGATCCTCGCGATGACGGCGTCGTTCCAGGAGGACCAGGACGGGCTCGAGCATCAGGAGCGCGCCCCCGAGGCGCCGGATCCCGAGGGGCTGCCGACCACCGCCGAGGTGCTCGACGGGATCGATCATCCGGTGGCGCGCTTCTGGGCCACCCAGCGCCCGATCGACATCCGTCACGTCACCGATCCGATCTATCTGCGCCCGGATGCGGCAGGTGCGGAGTCGCAGATGGTGTGGATGCGCATGCTCGCCCCGATCGAGGCGGAACCGCTCACGCATGATGCGATCCTCGCCTTCGCGAGCGACTACACGCCCTTCGAGCCGATCCTGCGCCGTCAGGGGCTGAGCTGGATGACGCCCGGCCTGAAGATGGCGACGATCAACCACGCCATCTGGTGGCACAAGCACGTCGACACCAACGACTGGCTGCTCTACGTCCAGCGCTCCCCCTCCGCGAGCGGCGGGCGCGGCCTGACCCACGGCCAGCTCTTCGACCGCAGCGGTGACCTGGTCGCGACCGTCACCCAGGAGGGCATGATCCGGGCCAAGCAGGCCCGCTGACCAGCGGGTGCTTGCTGGCAGGCGCTGACCGGCGGGCGCTGAACGGCGGGTGCTGTCCGGCGGGCGCTGAGGAGCAGCGCCAGCAGCACCCGGATCCAGCGGCCGGGAGCGTTCCACCGCTCAGCGGTCGTGGAACTCGAGTGCGTCCTGGAGCCACCGGCCGAGGGCCATGTCCTCGGCCAGGGCGCGGGGCTCGACGTCGATCCAGCCCTCCCCCATCGACCGTTGCGTCCCCATCACCGCCTGCCGGGCACCATCCTGCGTCAGCAGCTCGGTGTGGCGCGTGGGCTCGACCCTGACCAGCAGCGAGCCGTCACCTCCGACGGAGACCAGCATCGCGTCCTCGAGCATGACGGCTCTGCCGCCGAACATCGAGACTTCTCGGACAGCTCGCCCGGGCGGGAGCAGGCTGCGGATCCGATTCAGGAGCGCCTCCTGAGAGGGGTGGGCGACAGTGGCCATGGGATCCCTCCCTCGATGCACGCGGATGGTCGGTCTTGAGTCTTCCTCACCGGAGCCGGTCTGTCACGGCCCGGCCGCGGTGACGACGTCCCGAGCGGCGCGCTCCGGATCGTCGGCGTCCATCAGGCCCCGCACCAGCGCGATCCCGGCGATCCCTGTCCGTGCGAGCGCCGGGACGTCCTCGACGGTGATGCCGCCGATCGCGACGATGGGGAGCCTGGTCGCCGCCACGAGGCTCCGGTAGCCGGCCAGGCCGAGGGGAGCACGACCGGAGTCCTTCGTCGGTGTGGGCCGGAACGGTCCGGCGCCGACGTAGTCCAGCAGCTCATGGAGTTCCTCCGCCCGGCGGACCGTCTCCAGCGTCCCCGTGGTCAGGCCGATGATCGCCTCCGGGCCCAGCATCGCGCGTGCCGCGGCGACTGGGAGATCGTCCTGCCCCAGATGCACGCCGTGCACCGCGGCGCCCCTGCGGCGTGCGGCGAAGGCGACGTCGGCGCGGTCATCGACCAGCACCTGGGCGGCGGGCCGCGCCTCGTGCACGGCGGCGGCGACGGCGCAGGTCAGCTCCAGCAGCTCGGTGGTCGTGGCGTCCTTGGCCCGGACCTGGATCACCCCGGCACCGCCCGCGGCGGCAGCCGCCGCGGCCTCGACCGTGCGCCGGCCAGTCCCCGAGGTCACCAGATAGCAGCGCAGATCCAGGGTCATCGTCCCACCTCGTCCAGTGCGTCCAGCAGATGCATGCGGAAGGAGCCCGGCCGGGTGGAGCAGCGCTCGGCCGTCTCTCCTGCGAGGGCCATCCAGGTCGTCGCGGCGAGCGCGGCCGTGAAGGCGTCGGGTTCGACGGCCCGGCAGGTCGCGGTCAGCGCGGCGAGCAGGCACCCGGTGCCGGTGACCCGTGTCAGCAGCTCGCTCCCCCTCGCCAGGCGGGTCCGCCGGTCGCCGCAGAGCACGAGATCGGCGGGGCCCGAGACCGCGACGGCGCCGCCGGTGTGCGCTGCGATCTGCATAGCGGCGTCCTCGGCGCTCCCGGGATCCGTCTGGGAGTCCGCGCCGCGCCCGCCACGCCCGGTTCCGGCCAGGGCGAGCACCTCGGAAGCGTTCCCTCGCACCACGGAGGGGTGGGAGTCGAGCAGGGTGCGCGCGAGCGCGGTCCGCACCGGGGCGATCCCGATCGCGGTCGGGTCCAGCACCCAGGGGCGGGCATCCCGCACGGCGGCGGCGACGGTCGCCGGGATGCCGTCCATCGCGTCGGTGCTGAGGGTGCCCAGGTTGATCACGAGCGCATCGGCCAGCGTCGTGAGGGTGGGGGCCTCTTGGAGGGTCTCGGTCATCATGGGGCGTGCGCCGGCGGCGAGCAGCCCGTCGGCGACGATCCCCATGGAGACCGTCGCGGTGAGGCAGTGCACCAGCGGCTGGCGCCGGCGGACGGCAGCGAGCACGTGCGCCACCGGGGCGAGGTCCGGGTCCGTCGGGCTCATCGTGCTCCCTCCGTCGTCTGCACCGGCCCGTGCTCGCGGACCCCGTCGGCAACGGTATCGATGTCAGCGTCGACGTCCCGTGGGGAGAGTCGGGGCCCGAGCGCGGCACCGAGCACGAGGAGCCCGCCGCCCAGACTGATCAGCGCCATCACCGACCCGTGACGCCCGAGCAGCGCCTCGAGCCACGGCAGGTAGAAGGGGTAGAGCGCGGGAAGGACGAGGGAGAGGCTGTAGCCCATGCCGTAGCCGGTGGAGCGCACCTCGGTCGGGAACCGCTCGGAGAGGTACGCCGAGACCGGGCCGTAGGCAGAGACGGTGATGACCTGCAGCACGGCCGCGAGCACTGCCGCTCGGCCGAAGGACTGCGAGGTGACTGCGAGCCACCACACGAGCGGGCCGGCCACCGCAGCGACCAGTCCCCAGGCCATGAACAGGGTGCGTCGACCGGTTCGGGTCGACAGGTGACCGGCGAGCGCCATCACGACCGCTTGGGCGATGGAGGCGATCCCGATCGCCATCGAGACGCCGGTCGCGGGCAGTCCGGTGTCGGTCCCCAGTCGGCCGGTCAGCAGCAGCACCGTGGTGTTGGTGAGCAGCCAGAGCCCCGTCATGAGGAGGAAGACCTGCCAGAACGACGAGGCCCAGCGGCCGGTGAGCAGATCCCGCAGGCCCGCTCGTGGGCGCACCGACGTGGTCCGGGCCCGTCGGTGGAAGACCGGGGCGTCGGTGACCTGGCGGCTGTAGTAGATCAGCATGCCGATCGAGGCCAGTGCTCCGAGCACGAAGAGCAGCCTCCACCCCCACGCCGCGTAGGCATCGGGGCCCAGCATCATCAGCAGCATCGCCACCGAGAAGGCGATGCTCGCCTGCGCCCACGGCGCCATCGAGAGGATCAATCCGCTCATGAGGCCGCGCCGTCGGGGCCGGGACCATTCCATGGCGAGCGGGATGGCAGCCGAGTACTCCCCCGCCACGAAGATTCCGCCGAGGAACCTCAGCGCGAGGATGAGGGCGATCGTCCCCGCACCGAGGATCTCGTGGGTGGGCGTCATGGCGATCGCCAGCGCACAGGCGGCGGTTCCGGCGATCGCGACCCGGGTGGTGCGGGTGCGCCCGAGACGATCCGAGATGCGCCCGAACACGATCCCGCCGACGGGCCGCCCGAACAGCATCGCGACGACGATCAGGGACCCCGTCGAAGCTGCTGCCGCGGGCCCGGCGAGCACGACCATCGCCGGGGCCAGCGCGGTCAGCGGCAGGAAGACGTGGATGTTGTCCACCCAGTTGCCCACGACGCCGGCGCGCAGGGCGGCCCGGCCGGCCGGGGGGAGGCGCTCATCGGTGGTCGCGATCGGGGTCCCCGGCAGCATATGGGTCCCGCTCACAGCGCCCCCTCCAGGATCGTCTCGTGCTGGTCCGCTGGAACCGGTGCCGCCAGGCGCAGCGCCTGGTCGAAGAACTCCAGCTCATGCCGGCTGGCGAGGAGATAGGCACGGACCGCTGCGGAGCGGACCGCTGGGGAGGCTGTGGCGAGCTCCCGTTCGACCTGCTCCAGTGCTCCTTGCGTGGCGATGACGAAGCCCGGGTCACGGTAGGTGTCGAGCCAGTCCGCATAGGGGTGATCGCTCGGGACGGAGGGCAGTGTGGCCCCCGTCTGCGCGTACAGCCAGTAGCAGGGCAGCACGGCGGCGGTTCCCACAGCACGCTCCTCCCCGAGGGTGGTGGCCAGCAGGAAGTCGGTGTAGGCGCTGGTCACCGGGGAGACCCCGATCTCCTCCTGCTCACCGAGCCGGCCACGGTGCAGCGCGGACTCGACGGTGAGGCAGCTGCTCGCACCGCGGGCCCAGAACACCTGGGCCACGACATCGGTCGAAGCGGCCGAGAGCGCCGCGAGCGCGCGGGAGTAGCGACGCAGGTACAGCGAGTCCTGGGCGAGGTAGAACGCGAAAGCGTTCGGGGGCAGACTGCCGTCGACCAGCTGACGGACGAGGTCGGACTCCGCGATGTTGCGAGCGATGGGCTCCCCCGCAGCCCACAGCGCCTGCGTCCATGGCCCGGCCGGGGCGACGGCAGGCTCGATCCGCGCCGCTGCCGGGAGCGCGGCACCGAGCGCCGAAAGGATCTGGTCCGGGGAGTCGAGGATGGGTGGGACAGCTCCCGGACCGAGCCAGGGGGTGGATTCCCCGGCGGCCTGCAGACGGCGGGCGCGGTGGGAGTGGTCCACCGGACCGTGGCCGCTCCCGACCCGCAGCGCCTCCCCGTGGGAGATGGCCTCATGCAGCCACTGGGTGGACCAGGCGAGCGCCTCCTGCGGCGACTCCCCGCTGCCCAATCGGGTGGCGAGCGCCGAAGCGAGGGAGCATCCGGTGCCGTGGGTGCTGGTCGAGCTCACCCGCGTCGAGGGGACCGGGAGGCAGATGCCGTCGGGGCCCACCCAGGTGTTCGTCACCGTCGCGGAGTCCAGATGTCCGGTCTTCACCACGACGGCGACACCTGTCCGTGCGGCCCATCCTCGGGCCTGCTCGAGGGCGGCCCGCTCATCACGGGCGCGCTCGCTCCCCGTCAGGCGTGCGAGCTCCTCGATGTTCGGGGTCACGACGGTGGCGCGCGAGCAGAAGGTGATCATGGCCTGCTCTGCGTCCGGCGCCAGGAGGCTGTCACCACTGGTCGCGACCATCACCGGATCGACGACGAGGATCTGCGGGGGATGCTCGTCGAGCCACTCGGAGACCGTCGCGATGAGCGCGGCAGTGCCGAGCATGCCGGTCTTGACCGCATCGATCACCACATCGTCGCTGACCGCGCGGAGCTGCCGGTCCAGGAACGGGGCCGGCGGGACGTGGATCTCCCGCACGCCGCGGGTGTTCTGGGCGACGAGCGCGGTGACCACGCTCATGCCGTAACCGCCTGCGGCGGTGATGGATTTGAGATCCGCGGCGGTGCCGGCTCCCCCGGAGGGGTCCGTGCCGGCGATCGAGAGCACACGGGGAATTCGGGCAGGGTACGACGGAGCCATGGAGGACATCCCTTCGCTAGTACGAACTAGATCAGGTTCCACGGGTGTGATCTCAGCGTCGTACGACGCACCCCGTGTCCGCGGCCGAGTATAGACCCAGCTCTCGCTTCAGATCTCCGTGCAGCCCTCGCCGCTCCGTCGAGCCCTGCTCAGCCCATCGCCTCCCGGGCGGCCTGCTGCGCCTCGGGGAGCGCCTCGGCGGCGGTGGCCTCGCCACGGAAGATCTTCGCGATGCCCTGCAGAGCGGTGCCGGTGGCGATCGCCGAACGATCCCCCGTCTCGGGGCGCGCCGCGGACTCGGGCGCCTCGATCACCGAGACGTCCACCCCGGCCTCCGCCCAGCTCTCCTCCCAGGCGCCGCGCAGATCGCGATGGGCCGGGATGCCCAGGCGGTTCTCCGCGAGCACGCGCTGGCCGTCCGCGCCACCGAGCCAGTTCAGCAGCTCGGCGATCGCTGCGGCCCGCTCATCCTTCTTCGCCTCGACGCCGACGGCGGCGATCGCGTGGACCAGCGGGCGGGGGCCCTGGGAGCCGGCGACGACGGGATGGATGCCCCAGTCGAAGCTGCCACCGATCTCCTCGGCCAGGGTGTGCAGATCGTAGGTGCCCGTCTGCAGCAGACCGAGCTTGCCCTGGAGGAAGAGGTTCCGACACAGCGTCGGGTCCGCGGTGGTCTCCGACCCCGCCGGGCCGAGGTGCGAAGAGGCGAGATCGGCGAGGTACTGGACCGCAGCGGTGCCCGCGTCGGAGGCGAAGGACATCGTCCCGTCCTCGTCCTGCCAGCTGCCGCCCTGAGCAGCGATGAACGGTCCCAGCACCGCAGTACGGTCGGGATGCGCACTGAAGCCGAACGTCGCCCGGGTGCCGGGGTCGAAGCCCTCGTCCCCGGGGTGGCGGCCCTCCCCGTCGACGGTGATCGCGCGGGAGAGGTCCCGCAGCGGGTCCGTCGGCGCGCCGGGGTCGAAGCTCAGCGCGGTCGCGTCACCCTTGGCCGCGGCGACCAGGCCCTCGTGCGCGACCAGGATGCTCTGCTCCCAGAGCTGGGGAACACCCCACAGCCCGTCCTCGAGCCGATAGAGGTCCGTCGCGACGCCCTCCCACCGGGAGGAGGTCTCGCCGACGATCTCGCCGATCTCGAGCAGCCGCCCGCTGGCATGAGCCTGGGCGAGGTTCGCGGTGTTCATCCACAGCACGTCGGGCAGGTTCTTCGCCGCCACGTCCAAGGGCAGCTGGGTCCAGTAGTCATCCCAGCCGAGCACCTCTACCTCGACCGCGATCCCGGTGCTGTCGGTGAACTCCGCGAGGGATTCCTCGTACGCCGCCGCTGCCGCCTCGCTCCACACCCGCATCCGCAGCGTGTCGCCGTCCTCGAGCTCGACGGACCGATCCGAGGAGCAGCCGCTGAGCGCCCCGGCCCCGGCCAGTCCCATCGCAGCGGTGGTGAGCAGGAGCTGGCGGCGGGTCGGCACGGGGTCGGGGCCTTTCAGTGGTGGTGCGGCGGGTCGCTCAGGCGGTGGCGACCAGCCCGAGCTCGGCGCGGGAGGCCAGCACCGGGTGCTGCGGCGTGACCCGCACGGTGTAGCCCACCTCGCCGGGAGCGGCGAGCGCGAAGCGTGCGGCCCAGCGGCCGTCGTCCCCGCGCTGCAGAGGGATCAGCTGAGGATCGATGATCTCATCATCCGCGCCGATCTCACCGAGCACCGCCTCGATCAGCACGTCCGTGTCGCGAAGGCCGCCCAGCTCGACGTCTGCCACCAGCGTGACCTCGGCGCCGGTGGAGACCGTCGACCCGTCGGTGCCCTCGAGGGTCACCCCGCTCACGGCGATCGCAGACCAGGCCTGCTGCACTGCGGCCTTCCACTCGGTGAACTCGCCGGCCAGCGCCGGATCCGAGGCGAAGGCGGACGCAGCCCGGGCGGCAGGCAGATAGAGGTCGGTGACGTAGTCACGCACCATGCGTGCCGCGACGATCTGCGGGGCGACCTTGACCAGCGAGGAGCGGACCTTGGTCATCCAGCCACGCTGCATGCCGCGCGCGTCACGCTCGTAGAACAGCGGGACGATCGACTGCTCGAGGATCTCGTAGAGGGCCTCGGCCTCGATCCGGTTGCGCTCGGACTGGTCGGGGACCTCCGCGGTGGGGATGGTCCATCCCGCCTCGTCGTCCTTCATCTCGTCCCACCAGCCGTCGGACACCGAGAAGGTGAGCCCGCCGTTGAGGACGGCCTTCATGCCGGAGGTGCCGGAGGCCTCCTCCGGTCGGACCGGGTTGTTCAGCCACACGTCCGAGCCGGCGATCAGCACCGAGGCCATGCGGATGTCGTAGTCGGGCAGGAAGGCGATGCGATGGCGCACGCCGTGGTCATCGGCGAACTGCACCAGC
This sequence comes from Brachybacterium sp. AOP42-C2-15, assembly GCF_052377065.1. Classification (NCBI taxonomy): domain Bacteria; kingdom Bacillati; phylum Actinomycetota; class Actinomycetes; order Micrococcales; family Dermabacteraceae; genus Brachybacterium; species Brachybacterium sp. AOP42-C2-15. The sequence continues at coordinate 34,185 of NZ_JBQSWK010000020.1, read as the reverse complement.
TGCTGGAGGAACTCCTTGCCGGGGCGGTCGGCCGGGTGCGACTTGCCCGCCACCACGATCTGGACCGGACGCGACTCGTCCAGCAGGATCTTCTTGAGACGCTCAGGGTCCGAGAGCATCAGCGTGAGGCGCTTGTAGGTCGAGACGCGGCGGGCGAAGCCGATGGTCAGGGCGTTGGGATCCAGGATGTGCTCGGTCCAGGCGAGCTCTGCCTCGTCGGCACCGCGGCGCAGCCACGACTCCTTGACGTGATCCCGAGCCATCGTCACGAGATCCGCGCGCAGCGCGTTGCGGGTCTCGGTGAGCTCATGGTCGGTGAGGGTCGCCAGGGCGCTCCAGTCGCTCAGCGAGGAGATGTCGACGTCGCCGAGCGCCTTCTTGTACAGGTCATCCATGTGCGCCGAGGTCCAGGTGCGGCGGTGCACGCCGTTGGTGACCGAGCCGATCGGCACCTCGGGCACGTCGAAGCCCGGGTAGAGGTCCTGGAACATGCCGCGGGAGACCGCGCCGTGGAGCTTCGCGACGCCGTTGGCGCGCTGGGCGATGCGGAATCCGAGCTGGGCCATGTTGAACACGTCCCCGCCCTTCTCGATCCCGAGGGCGAGTGCGGCTTCGACGGGCAGCGAGGGGATCAGGCGGGACAGGCCCGTCTCGTCGGCGTCGAGGTAGCTGCGCAGCCGGGAGGCGTCGAAGCGGTCGATGCCGGCCGGCACCGGGGTGTGGGTGGTGAACACGGTGCCCGCCCGCACTTCGGCCACGGCCTCGGAGAAGCTGGCCCCGGCGTCGATCCGGCGGCCTACACGCTCGAGGCCAGAGAAGCCCGCGTGGCCCTCGTTGAGGTGGAACACGGTGGGTGCCGGAGCTCCGGTCGCCTGGGCGTACGCCTCGACGGCGCGGACGCCGCCGATCCCCAGCACGATCTCCTGGACGATGCGGTGCTCGTGGTCGCCGCCGTAGAGCCGGTCGGTGATCTGGCGGGCATCCTCGTCGTTGGTCTCGAGGTTGGTGTCGAGCAGAAGCAGGGGGACCCGGCCCACCTGCGCCTTCCAGACGGCGATGGCGACCTCACGGCCGCCCGGCATCGTGACCGAGACGGTCAGCTGCTCTCCGGCGGAAGTGAGCACGGGAGAGATGGGCAGCTGCTCGGGATCGTTGTGATGGTAGTTCTCCTGCTGCCACCCGCTGGGGTCCAGCGACTGGGAGAAGTAGCCCCACTGGTAGAGCAGGCCGATGGCCACCAGCGGCACCCCGAGGTCCGAGGCGGACTTCAGGTGGTCACCGGCGAGGATGCCGAGGCCCCCGGAGTAGATCGGCAGGGTCGGGGTGATCCCGAACTCCATGGAGAAATATGCGATCGAGGAGCCGTCACCGGCGCCCTGTGCCCCGGGGACGGTGCGCTGGAACCAGCGACCGGAGTCGAGGTAGGTGCGCAGGTCACCAGCCTCAGAACGCATCTGCGCGAGGAACGTCTCGTCGCGGGCCGCCTCGGCCAGACGCCCCGCCGGGACCCGGGAGAGCATCGCGATCGGGTTCTCCCCGCTGGCGGCGAACACCTGCGGGTCGAGCGAGCGGAACAGGTCGACGGTCTGACGGCGCCAGGTCCAGCGCAGGTTCAGCGCGAGGTCGCGCAGAGGCTCGAGGACGCTGGGGAGGTCGGAGGAGACCGTGATCGTGGAGATCGGCTTCATGGCACCACGGTACCCGAGGACGTTGACAGGTCTTGCACATTTCTTGCGCTTCGGACGACGATGTTCTGCCCGCATTTTCCGCCGCCCTACCAGGGGAGATGCCCGATTGCCAGATCGTCCGACACGCAGAACTCCCTCGCTGTGCAACATTCTTGCAAGAGCTTTCCTCCCGGTGGGGCCGCCCGTTCCCGCGCCGACAGCGGCATTCGCCCCTCACCGGCGTCACTGCCTGCGACAATGGTGCGGCACCGTGGGGGACGGTGCCCCGACGACGAGAGCAGAACGCACGGAGGCGCCCGATGGGGAGCGACATACGGACCGGGGAGATGCCCGCGATCCCGGAGGACACCATCGACCTCGGAGAGCGCCTCGATCCGACGCGCACGCTGCTGCGGCGAGCAGCCGGTGGGGATCAGCGTGCCGCGGCCGCACTGGTGGACGTGCTCGGGCCCCGCATCCACGGCCTCTCCGTGCATGTGACGGGCTCCTCGGCGCGGGCGGAGAAGCTCGCCGTGACGGTGCTGCGCTCCTGCCTTCGAGAGGCCGGCGATCTCGCCGCGAGCGGGCTGCCGGGCGAGGCGGCGGTGCTGGACCGGGCCCGACGGGCCGCAGTGGCCACCAACCCCAGCGGTGACGTGCGCTCCCTGGTCGCACCGGACCTGGTCAACGACCGCACCCGCGACCGACGGGAGGTGGAGGTGCTGCGCGTGCTGCTGGAGCTGCCGCCGGCACATCGTGCGCTGGTCGAATCCGCCGCCCAGGGGCGGTTCTCCTACACGGGGCAGCCTCGCCAGCAGAACGCCGTGATCCTCTCCCAGGCACTGGATCAGCTGGTCCCCTTCGGCGGTCCGCCCGATGTGGAGACTCGAGCGCTGGCCGCACTCGATGCCCTGGCCCTCGCCGAGGAGGGTGAGCGGCTCCGACTGCGCGAGCTGACCCGGTATCCGGAGACGGCAGGGATTCATCGCCATGCCATCGAGGCCGCGGCGCGTCTCGCGCTGCTGACCACGGTCCCGCCGTCTCGCGATCTGCGCCTCGCCGTGCTCGAGGGCTTCGGTGCAGTGCGGACCGATGGCGCCAGCTCGAGTCCGCTCTCGGCCCGTCCTGCAGGCGCCGCAGAGCCCGAGCCCAGCTATCGGGGCGACTACGCCACTCCGGTGCTCGGAACCGACTCGCAGCGTCGGATGGTCGGCCCGCCGGCGATGGCGGGCGGACGCCACTCCAGCGCCGTGGAGCCACAGGACGGCTCGTCGATGGCCGCCAGCAGCGAGGCGGCTCTGCCGACGGGCGCTCCGGAGGGCGCCTCGTCCCCCGCCTTCTCCTTCCGCGCCACCGATGAGAAGCAGCGTTCGCGTCGCGACCGCCGGCGCGAGAAGCGGCGCACTGAGCAGGGGCGCCGCGGCGTCCCGTGGTTCTCCCGCACCGTCGCAGCAGCTGCAGTGGCCGCGTTGCTGGTGCTCGGCTATCTGCTGTCGGATGTCCACCATCAGCTCGAGGAGTCCGAGCGCCTCGCCTCAGCCTGGGCGAACCACACCATGACCGCCGGCGCCCAGCTGGTCCCCGGAGTCAGCGACAACGGGACCTGGCGCGCGGTCATCACCGAGGACGGCATCTCACTGCGCGCCGAAGGGGTCGTGGGCTGGGAGGACGAGGTCCTCGAGCTCTGGGGCGAGACCGATGGGGTGCAGCGCAGTCTGGGGGTGCTTGATCTCGCCGACGACGGCTCTATCAGGTTCACCACCGAGGAGAGCGATGAGCGTCTCTTCGTGACCCGCGAGATGCCCCCTGGGAATGAGTCCGGGACACCCTCCGAGCGTGTGGTGGCGAGCCTGGACCCCGCCGTCTCCGGGGTCTGATCCTTCTGAGCATGACGCCGCCCCGCTCGCGATGGCGAGCGGGGCGGCGTGTCGTGCGGGCGCGTCCGGCAGATCGTCTGTCTCAGTCGCGGGTCAGGCGGCGGTAGGTCACGCGGTGGGGACGTGCGGCGTCCTCGCCGAGGCGCTCGACCTTATTGGTCTGGTACGACTCGAAGTTACCCTCGAACCAGTACCAGTTCGCCGGGTTCTCCTCGGTGCCCTCATAGGCCAGGATGTGGGTCGCGACCCGGTCCAGGAACCAGCGGTCGTGGGAGACGACCACGGCGCAGCCGGGGAACTCGAGCAGCGCGTTCTCGAGCGAGCCGAGGGTCTGCACGTCCAGGTCGTTCGTGGGCTCATCGAGAAGCAGCACGTTGCCGCCCTGCTTGAGGGTCAGCGCGAGGTTCAGGCGGTTGCGCTCACCGCCGGAGAGGATCCCCGCCTTCTTCTGCTGGTCCGGGCCCTTGAAGCCGAACTGGCTGACGTAGGCGCGTGAGGGGATCTCGACCTTGCCGACCTGGATGTAGTCCAGCCCGTCGGAGACGACCTCCCAGAGATTCTTCTCCGGGTCGATGTTCTCGCGGTTCTGGTCGACGTAGCTGATCTTGACGGACTTGCCGATCTTCAGCTCGCCGTCGTCCAGCGGCTCGAGGCCCACCATGGTCTTGAAGAGCGTGGTCTTGCCGACGCCGTTGGGGCCGATGACGCCGACGATGCCGTTGGGCGGCAGGGTGAAGGAGAGCCCGTCGATGAGCACGCGCTCCCCGAAGCCCTTCTTGAGATCCTTGGCGTCGATGACCTGGTTGCCCAGCCGCGGGCCAGGCGGGATGGTGATCTCCTCGAAGTCGAGCTTGCGGGTGCGCTCGGCCTCGGTGGCCATCTCCTCGTAGCGGGCCAGTCGGGCCTTGGACTTCGCCTGGCGGCCCTTGGCGTTGGACCGCACCCACTCCAGCTCCTCCTTGAGGCGCTTGGCGAGCTTCTGGTCCTTCTTGCCCTGGACGTTGAGGCGCTCTTCCTTCTTCTCCAGGTAGGTGGAGTAGTTGCCCTCGTAGGGGTACAGGTGACCGCGGTCGACCTCCGCGATCCACTGGGCCACGTGGTCCAGGAAGTACCGGTCGTGGGTGACGGCGATGACGGCGCCCTCGTACTGCTTGAGGTGCTGCTCGAGCCAGAGCACGCTCTCGGCGTCGAGGTGGTTGGTGGGCTCGTCCAGCAGCAGCAGGTCGGGCTTCTCCAGCAGCAGCTTGCACAGCGCCACGCGACGGCGCTCACCACCGGAGAGGTGGGTGACCTTCTCGTCGCCGGGCGGGCAGCGCAGGGCGTCCATCGCCTGCTCGAGCTGGGAGTCGAGGTCCCAGCCGTTGGCGGCGTCGATGTCGGTCTGGAGCTTGCCCATCTCCTCCAGCAGCGCGTCGAAGTCGGCGTCGGGCTCCGCCATCTCCTCGCCGATGGCGTTGAAGCGCTGGACCTTCTGGAACAGCTCGCCCATGCCTTCCTGGACGTTCTCCAGGACGGTCTTGGACTCGTCCAGCGGCGGCTCCTGCAGCAGGATTCCGACGCTGTAGCCCGGGGAGAGCTTCGCCTCGCCGTTGGAGGGCTGGTCCAGCCCCGCCATGATCTTCAGGATCGTGGACTTGCCGGCGCCGTTGGGGCCGACCATGCCGATCTTCGCACCGGGGTAGAAGCTCATGGAGACGTCATCGAGGATGACCTTCTCGCCCACGGCCTTCCGGGCTTTGTACATGGAGTAGATGAATTCAGCCAACTCGTGTTCCTGTTCGGAGAGGGGTTCTGGGGATTCTCACCGGCGCGCCGCAGAGCGGTGCCGCACGGGATGTGTCGCACTGCCCGACTCTACCCGCATCCGGGCCTCTGACCCCCGATGGCGGGGCCGAGATTGACGCGTGCCACCCATATCGCCCGTGCGGCGCCGGATCGGTCCCCATTGCGTGCGGGTCGCACGCGCTCAGTCCAGTCGAACAGTGCAGTCGAGCAGTCCGGGCGGAAGAGCTCAGCCCAGTCGGAAGCGCTCGGTCCAAGCGCTCAGTCCAGCGGGACGCCGCGTTCGGCGAGCAGCCGGCGTGCCGTCACCGCGCCGTGCTCGGTCCCCTCGGGGTGCACATCGCCGTTGCGGGGCCAGAAGTGGGCGTCGATGCCGCGTTCCTTCGCGGCGTCCACGTTCTCCTGGCGGTCGTCGAAGTAGATGACGGCCGAGGGGATGGACACTCCCCCGGTCTCGTGGGCGAGGACGTCGAGCATCACCTCGTAGATCTCGCGTTCCGGCTTGGCCGCTCGCTCCTCGCCGGAGACAACGGCGAGGGTGAACGCCTCGAACCAGTCCGCACGGCGCACCTCCTCCGCGAAGGACACCGACGCGTTGGACAGCAGGGCCAGGCGCACCTCGTTGCGGGCGAGATCGTGGATCAGCGACCTCGACTCGGGGTCCATCCGCAGGAAGTAGCGGTTGTCCGCCTTCTGCAGCTCGGCGATCTCGTCCTCGGAGAGCTCCTCGACCCCGACGGCGGCGGCCACTGCGGCCCAGTACTCGGCGAGGGTGGTGTCCCCGCGGTCGTAGGCACCCCGTTCACGCCACAGCGCCTCCTCGAGGACCGACGGCTCGCCGCCGAGCAGCTCATGCAGGTCCGGCACCGGGTCATGCCCGGCGCTCAGCACACCCCCGTAGTCGAACACCACTGTCGGCTTCGGCGGAGTGCGGCGTCGATTGCGCTTGCTCATTCGTTGTTCACGTCCTCACAGGTGGGCAGGCCTTCGGCGCTGCCGGTCTCGGCAATGGTCTCGGTGGCGTCGAGCGCGTCCTCGAAGTCCGTCACGGCGACGACCTCGAGCCCTTCGGGTTCGTAGCCGACGACCTCGTCGCAGTTGGCGCTCGGCGCGAGGAAGAACTCGGCGTCGGACTCGTCGGCGCCCACCATCTTCTGGCGGATCCCTCCGATGGGGCCGACCGCGCCGTCCACGGCGATGGTCCCGGTGCCGGCGATCTGGTGGCCGCCGGTCAGGGCGCCGGGGGTGAGCTCGTCATAGACGGACAGCGAAAAGATCATTCCGGCGCTGGGTCCGCCGATGTCCCCGACCGCGATCTGGACGTCCATCGGGAACTCATAGCCTGCGGCGAGCACCACGCCCATCCGGGGTGATCCGTCGGCCATCTCGGAGGGGACCTCGAGGTCCAGCTCCTCACCGGCGCGCCGCACCCGCATCGGGACCGTCCCACCCTCGGGCGTGGCCCGGATCAGCTCGCGGTAGCCCTCGAGGGAGCTCGCCGTCTCGCCGCCGACGGAGACGATCACGTCCCCGCCCTCCAGGGTGCCGTCGGCCGGCGCCCCCTCCTCGACTCCCGCGATCATCACCACGGACTCGTACTCGAGTCCGAGCTCGTCCAGCGCCACGGCGACCGCACCCTGCTGGGAGGTGCTCATCGCGGCGGTGTTGTTCAGCACGGTCTGCTCGCGGGTCTGCCCCTCGGGGAACACCGCCTCCTTGGGCAGCACCATCTTGGAGCGGTCGAACCAGGCGGCGACGACCTCCACCGGAGTCACCCGGTATCCCGGCCCGCCGTCGACGGAGACCGTGGTCATCATCAGCGCGCCATCGGTCGGATGGGTCTCCGCCCCGTCGATGACCAGGATCTGCTCGCCGTCGTACTCGCCGAGCACATCGATCGCGGGCCCCGGACGCTCGATGACATAGGGCACCGGGATGAAGGAGCCGCCCAGGATCATCACGCACAGCAGCAGCAGCGAGACCAGCGCCAGCACCGGGCGTGCGAGCTGCGCGTCGTCGACGGACCGGGCGAGCAGCTTGCGCACCCTGCGGGCGGGCGACGGGGCGGTGGGGTCTTCTGTCACCCCGACATTGTGCCCCACCGTCCGCATGCTCCTCGCGGCGCGCGGAGCGACGATCAGGCGCGGTCGGTAGGCTGGGGACCCACGCACAGCTGGAGGTGGCCATGAGTGATTCCCCGATCCCGGGTGGACCCGGTGATATGGACGAGGAGGCGCTGAAGCGCTTCCTGAAAGAGACGTTCGGAGACGCCCTCCCCGAGGGTGCCCTGGACGGGTTGGACCTCTCTGCGCTCGCGCAGCAGGCCGATCTCCCCCAGGACCCCGCCCAGCTGCGGGCGGCTGCCGCCCAGATGCAGCACATGTTCGCCGCACAGGGCGATGACCCTGTGAACTGGCAGATGGCTGAGGACATCGCCCGGCGCACCGCCGCCGGGCAGGCCGGGATCCCCGGCGCCGAGTCGCCGGCAGGGACTCCCGGCGATCCTTCGCCCGGCGACACCGCGATCGCGGACCTCCGGCAGGCTGCGCAGGTGGCGCGGCTGTGGCTGGATCCGGTGATCGCGATCGACGTGCCCACCGCGGAGCTCGGCGTCTACAGCCGCGGTACCTGGCTGCATCGCACCCTTCCGCACTGGAAGCCCATCGTCGAACCGGTCGCGAAGTACATGGCCGGCGCGATCGGCGAGGCGATCGCCGCCCAGTTGGGGCAGATGGGTGACATGGGTGCTGGGATGCCACTGCCCGGTGGCGATCCGGCCGCGATGATGGAGCGGATCGGCGGGACCATGTTCGGCGTCCAGTTCGGTCACGCCATCGGCGCCCTGGCCCGTGAGGCCGCCGGCACGACCGATCTCGGGATGCCGCTGGGCCGGGACGGGGAGCCCGCCCTGGTCGCCGCGAACGTCGAGGACCTGATCTCCGCGCATTCTCTGGACCCTGCCGCTGCGCGCATCTTCCTTGCCGCCCGCGAGATCGCGCACACCGCGCTGTTCAGCGCTGCACCCTGGCTGGGCAAGGCGCTCTTCTCGGCGATCGAGGACTACTCCCGCGGAATCACCCTGGACCTCGATGCGCTCGATGAGATGGTCCGGGATCTGGACCTCTCCGACCCGGCCGCGATGCAGGCCCGGCGTCCCGAGGACATGTTCGTCTTCACCCGCCGCGCCTCGCAGGAGCGTGCTCTCGAGGAGCTCGCCACCACCCTGGCTCTGATCGAGGCATGGGTGGACCACGTGACCACCAAGGCGCTCGAGGGCAAGCTGCCTGATCTCGAGGCCCTGCGTGAGGTGCTGCGACGACGCCGAGCCGCTGGCGGGCCTGCCGAGCAGATGCTCTCGAAGACGGTCGGCATCGAGCTGCGTCCACGGCGGGTGCGCGAAGCCCTCTCCTGGTGGGACAGTGTGCTGGCCACCGAGGGTGAGTCCGGACGCGAGGCGAAGTGGGATCATCCTGACCTGCTGCCCAGCGCCGAGGTGCTCTCCGGCCGCCCGCGGGCTCCCCAGCAGGCTGCCTCCGAGGAGGAGGCCGAGGGGCTTGCACAGGTCGCGATCCCGGAGGACTTCGACGCCGAGCTGGCGAAGCTGCTTTCCGGTGATGGCCAGGAGCAGGCACCACGTGAGGATGAGCAGGGCGGGCTGCGAGGCCCCGGCCCCGCTGGCTCTGCTGGCCCTGCCGGACCCGAGGGCTCTGCCGGCCCTGCCGGACCCGAGGGCTCCGACAGCCCCAAGGGTTCCGACGGCCCCGAGGGCTCCGACGGCACGAAGGGTCCCGACGGTCGCGAAGGACCCGCCGGTCCCGAGGGAGGCGACAGTCCCGAGGGAGGCAACGACACCCCCGATGCCGAGGGGCGCTGATCATCTCGTGACTGACGCCACCAGCTCCACCAGCTCCTCCCCCGCGCTCGCAGAGCTGGACAGGGCCCGTCACGCGGTCAACGGGCCCGCGCTCGCCGCTCAGTACCTCGAGCTGCTGCAGCAGAATCCGCGGGCGCTGTACCGGGACGGCGGGCCCCGGCATCTCACCGCGAGCGCGATCGTCGTCGACGGTCCCGCCGAACAGGTGGCGCTGGTGTGGCATCTCAAGGGGCGCTTCTGGGTGCAGCCGGGCGGGCACCTCGAAGAGGGTGAGACCAGTCTGGAGATGGCCGCGCGTCGTGAGGTCTCCGAGGAGATCGGGATCGACGACCTCGAGACTCTGGGGCAGGGCCCCGCCGTGCTGAACCGTCATGGTCTCGATGCGGCGTTCGGCGCCTGCCGCGAGCACTGGGACGTGCAGTTCCTGTTCCGGGCATCGGCACCCGCCGCGGAGCTGCCGCTCACTGTGAGCGAGGAATCCGGAGAGGTGCGGTGGGTGCCTTGGCCGCTGCTCGGTGCCGGTCCGGCCCGCGACAGCTCCGCGTTGCCTGAGGGCACCGTGCCCGATCTGGCGGCGAGCCTCGAGGGCCTGGCGCCCTATCTCGCGCGGTGGAGCGGCTGAGCGGGCGCTGAGGCCCTCCTGCCCTCTCGGGCGTCGCCGTCCACGCTGCGCTCGCGGTTGTCGCTGTCGTCGCCGTCCGCGCTGTCCTCGCCGGCTTCGCCTTCCACGCTGTCCTCGCGGACGTCGCTGTCGTCGCTGCCCCCGCTGTGCCTCCAGCCCTCGCCGTCCTGCGGCAGATTCTTCGCCCAGGAGACGCCGTCGAGGAATCCCTGCGCCTTCTGCGCCTGCGGGTAGTTCGCCATCAGCGCCTTGAACTCCGGCCCATGGCCCGGCACCAGCAGATGTGTCAGCTCGTGCATCATCACCGAGCGCACCACATAGTCGGGCATTCCCTGCAGATGATGCGAGAGCCGGATCGTGCCGTCGGATGGCGTGCACGACCCCCAGCGGTGGTTCTGCCGAGTGGACCAGGTCACGGAGCTGGGATGCGCACGCCCGCCGAGATAGGCCTCACTGACCTCCCGTGCCATCGCGAGCAGCGAGGCGTCGCTGCGACGCGCCGGCGCCCGGCGAGCCTCCTTGCTGACCAGCTGGTCGACCATCTTCGTCACCCATTGACGTTCCTGGCGGGCACTGAACGTCGCCGGGATGGCGATCACCAGATCGCCTTCACGACGGGTGATGGAGACGGTGCGACGGCGGCGCGCGCTGCGCCGCACCAGCACCCGCTCCCCGCGGGGACCGGCGACATGCTCATGGAGGACGAGATCACTCATGGATCACAGCCTGGCACGTCTGCGGGGCAAGAAAAGTTCATCCACAGCTGTGCACTGCAGAAGCGCCGGTCAGACCGTTATGGCCGGGAAACATGACGGTTCCTCCACAACGGCGGCACCGTGATCGACATTCTGTCCACAGTGGGAGGAGGGTTGTCCACAATCGGTCCCCGATCGTTCTTTGACCTGCGTGGTCCACAGGCGCTAAGTTCTCCTGCACGTGGGACCCCGGGATAACTAGTAGGACGCACACGGGGAAGGTGCGCGTGGTACTGAGCGCCCCCGAGGTCCCACGGCCCTTCCAGGCTTCTTGCCGCCTTCGGGGCCTCCGATGTCGGCTCGTTGCGCGCACTTCCTCGGCTCTTCTCAGAGCCCCCTGAACCCGAAGCGCGCGACGGGCCGCCCCGATCGGGCCACACCCCACAGTCTCCTGATTCGTGCCCGGCCTTCCCGCACCATTACAGTGGAGCGGTCCCGGCGTCGCGGTGAGAGCTGCGTATCTGGGAATGTTCATCATCGACAAGCAACGAGGAGCGGATATGGCCGACGAGACCTATGCCGGAGAGTTCTACTGCGTCAAGTGCCGCGAGAAGCGAGAGGCCGAGGGCAACGTCGTCGTCTCCAACGGTCGTCGCATGGCCAAGGCCGTGTGCCCGGTGTGCGGCACCAAGCTGAACCGAATCCTCGGCAAGGCCTGACGTACCCCCTTGATCGACGTGCTGCGAGGGACGAGCGGCAGAAGCTCGGGCCGGGTCACGCCCACCTGAGCGACGTACCGCGTCCCGCAGCACCGAAGAAGGCCCCGAACCACACGGTTCGGGGCCTTCTTCGATCTCGCCGTCGTCGATCTCGTCGCCCGGCGCCCAGGAGCTGCGCCGGAACGACCGGGGCCGGCACGCCCGAGACGGCGAGGCCGGAGCCGCTCATGCGGCGTCCTGCTCCCGGTTCTTCCGGGGCCGGCCACGGCCGCGCTTGACGGCGATGATGCTGCCGCCATCGAAGATGGCACCGCCCCAGACTCCCCAGGGCTCTGCCCGCTCGAGGGCACCCTGCCGGCACTCCGCGATGAGCGGGCAGCCGGCGCACAGGGCCTTGGCCTGTTCGAGCTCTGCGGGCCGCTCCGCGAAGAAGAGGTCGGCGGCGTCCGTGTCATGGCACGGCAACATGGTCGCGGAGTCATCCGCGGGGTTCAGGAAAGTGGTCAGAAGAGTAGTCATCGTCTCGCTGCTTAGAAGTCCGTCGGGAAGGACGTGCCCGGTGGGGGCGGGGGGTGCGGCGGCGGTGCCGCACCGGCAGCGAGGGAAGGCCTCGTCAGCTCAGGCTGGGCACCGCGGGGGCATTGCCCCGTTCGCGCTGCAGAAGGGAGGGCGCGCCCGTGGGGCGCAGTCCTGCTCCTGCAAGATTCCAAGTGCTGTTCACAGAGGCCACCCCCTTTCGTAAGCGCGCGTCCCGGTGTCCCGGACCACGACGTGGACGATTGACATGGATGACTCTACACCTCACGCCAGGATCGCAAAAGTATTTTTTGACCTGCAGTTTCAGTCTTTTTCGGAGGGCGCTCCGAGCAGGTCGAGCAGGTCGTCGCCGAAGCTCGCGACCTTCCCGGGCCCGATTCCGGGAACGGCCAGCAGCTCCTGTTCGGAGCGCGGCGCCCTCTCGGCGACCGCTTCGAGGGCGGCGTCGGTGAGGATCGCGTAGGGCGGGGTGCCGCGCAGACGGGCCTGGTCACGGCGCCAGCTGCGCAGCGCGGTGAGCAACCCCTCCCCTGCGGGCGAGGGACAGCCGTCATGCCGTCCGCGACGCTGCTCCTTCGGGGTCACGAGACCCTGCCCGCACACCCGGCATTCCGCATAGACGGTGGCGGTGCGGCGACCGGTGCGGCGGGCCGCGGTCCCGGGGGCCGTCTTCGGCGCATCGGGATGGTCAAGGACCCCGTCGAGGAAGCGTGAGGTCTTGCGTGAGCCGCGCGCTCCGGGGGTGCGTGCGGCGGACCAGCTCACCGTGAGCAGGTCGCGGGCCCGGGTGAGGGCGACGTAGAACAATCGCCGCTCCTCCTCCACCTCAGCGGGGGTCTTCGCCATCGAGATCGGGAGCAGCCCGTCGCTCGCGCCGACCACGAACACCACCGGCCATTCCAGGCCCTTCGCAGCATGCACCGATGCCAGGGTCACCCCGTCCACGACCGGCGCGGCCTGGGACTCCGCCCGCTCCTCGAGCTCGCGGACCACGTCGGTCATGGTGGTGCCGGGCCGTGCGGTGATGGTGTCGGTGAGACCCACCAGGGCGTTCAGCGAGTCCCAGCGGTCGCGGATCGCCCCGGTGGTCTCCGGGGCGGCCGGCGCCCAGCCCTGCTGGGAGAGGATGTCGCGCACGGCACGGGCCGGGTCGAGCTGCTCGACGCGGGCGGCGGCGCGCAGGGACACCATGGCGCGGCGCACCTCCTGGCGTTCGAAGAAGCGGTCCCCTCCGCGCACCAGGTATCCGATGCCGCGGAAGGTCAGCGCCTGCTCGAGCGCCTCGGACTGGCTGTTGGTGCGGAACAGGATCGCGATCTCGGAGGCGGGCCTGCCCCCAGCCACCAGATCGGAGATCCGATCTGCGATGCCGTCGGCCTCGGCAGGGTCGTCGGCGAAGGACTCCACGATCGGCGGCGGGCCGCTCTCGCGCTGGGAGATCAGGGTGAGACGGGTATCTCGGGTTCGACCCTGCGCGCCGTCCAGGACCGTGTTGGCCATCCTCACGATCTCGGGGGTCGAGCGATAGTTCCGCTCGAGCCGGATGGTGCGGGCACGTTTGAACTCCTTGCGGAAATCCAGCAGGTAGGAGGCACGGGCGCCCGCGAAGGTGTAGATGGTCTGGGCGGCGTCACCGACCACGCAGAGGTCATCCGAGGTGCCCAGCCAGAGTCGCAGCAGGGCGTGCTGGAGGGCGGAGACGTCCTGGTACTCGTCGACCACGAAGTGCTTGTACTGGCTGCGCACCTCCCGGGCGACGTCCGCGCGCTCGGTGAGGAAGCCGACCATGTGCAGCAGGACGTCCTCGAAGTCGATCACCCCGCGCTCCTTCTTCACCTCCTCGTACTGGGTGAGGATGCGCGAGATGGAGCGCGAGTCGAAGCCTGCGACGCCCGGCCGACGGGTCTGCAGGGCCGCCTCCGGATAGGACTCGGGGGTGAGCATCGAGACGCGCGACCACTCGACCTCGGCGACGATGTCCCGCAGCGCGGCCCGATCGACGCTCAGGTGCAGTCGCTGGCAGGCCTCGCCGATGCCGGCGAACTTGTTCGGCAGCAGATCCGGCATCGCCCCTCCCACCACGCGCGGCCAGAAGTGGCGCAGCTGCCGCAGCGCCGCGGCGTGGAAGGTGCGGGCCTGCACCGCGGGGACGCCGAGGTCCCGCAACCGCGAGCGCATCTCGGCGGCGGCCTTGGCGGTGAAGGTCACCGCGAGCACATGGCGCGGGTTCAGCTGACCGGTGGCGACCCCATAGGCGATGCGGTGGGTGATCGCACGGGTCTTCCCGGTGCCGGCGCCGGCGAGCACGCAGATCGGGCTGCCGAAGCTGCTCGCCACCTCGCGCTGCTCGGGATCGAGCGCGGCGAGCAGCGACTCGGCATCGGTGGGTGCGGAGGGGTCAGCGGCGGGGGCGGAATGGTCGGTCATCACCGTTCATCCTGCCAGGACCGGGTGACGGTCCGGGGGCCGCTGTGGACGGCGGGTGCCCCACACCACCTCTGGGGGCTCACCGCTCGGCGGAGCGCCCGTACCAGTCGTCGATGAGGGCACGGCCCATGGAGGCAGAGCCGGGCAGCGCGATCTCCTCCGCCTCGAGAGCTGCGGCGAGCTCCTCGCGGGTGAACCAGCGGGCCTCGGCGATCTCGTCCTCCTGCAGCGTAAGCTCGGCGGCGTTCGGAGCCCAGGCGCGGTAGCCGAGCATCAGCGAGCGGGGGAAGGGCCAGGGCTGGCTGCCCACGTACTGGACCTCCTCCACGATGACCCCGACCTCCTCGGCCACCTCGCGGGCCACCGCGTTCTCGAGGCTCTCACCGGGCTCGACGAAGCCGGCCAGCACGGAGTGGAAGCGGCTGGGGAAATGCGCGTTGCGGGCCAGCAGCAGACGGTCCTGCCCGTCGCGCACGGCCATGATCACGGCGGCGTCGGTGCGGGGGAACTGCTCGACGCCGTCCTCCTGGCAGCGCAGCACCCAGCCGCCCATCTCCGCCTCCAGCATCGCTCCGCACAGCGGGCAATGACGCATGGACCGGTGCCAGAACCCCATCGCGACGGCCGCTGCGGCCAGATCGGCGTCGTGATCGTGGAGCCTGTCGGCGACGCGTCGCAGGTCACGCAGGTCACGGCCGGGAGCGTCGAGCTCGGCGCTGGGCTCGGGCACCTCGACACCGAGCACGCGGTATCCGTCACGCCGTCCCAGCAGCACCAGCGGCTGCAGGGTCCCTTCGCGGGGATCCTCGGTCTCCAGCAGCGCGTGGAGAGTGCCGTCCTCGTCCTCGCGCAGGGCGACCGCACCGGCCCTGGTGACCAGGTATCGGGCGTCGTCCCCCGGGGAGAGGATCTCCGGGTCGCTGCGCAGCAGCGCATCGCGGTCGGAGCCCAAGAGGGTGAGCGGGGTGCTGAGGTGGGGGCCACGGATTTTCGCCATGCTCCGAGCCTACGTGGAGCGGACGCCTCGGCCGGGTACGGTGGTCGGGTGCATCGCAACTCCTATTCCCTGGCTGCCCTCTCCGCGGCGGCGGTCCCCGGGCTGATCCCGGTGAGGACCATGCCGATCGCCACCCCGGCCGAGGATCTCGACGTCGCCGGCATCGTCGGCGAGGACGGCCGACGGGTGATGATCCTCTCCCCCGCCTCGACCGCGTCGGGGATCCGGCTCGAGCGCGATCTCAAAGTGGCCGATGCTCTCGCGGGCACCCCGCTGCGCAGCGTGATCCCGCCGGTGCTCGGATTCGTGAAGCTCTCCGAGGGAGGTCGCTGCGTGGTCACCGAAGCTCCCGCCGGCCGTCCGCTGATGCTCGATGCCCTGCACGGGAGCGCGGATCTCGCCCGCTCGCTGGGACAGGTGCTGGCCCGGATCCATACCGTCCCCCGCTACGCCGCCGAAGCCGCTGGAGTCGAATCCTTCACCCCCGAGGTGCTGCTCGCCGAGCATCGCGCACGGATCGCCACCGCCAAGGCCGGCGGGCATCTCCCCGCCGCCGTCGCCCAGCGCTGGGACGCGCTGCTCGAGGACGAGGAGCTGTGGGACTTCACCCCGCAGTTCGTGCACGGGGACCTCTCGGAAGAGAGCCTGTTCATGTCCGGTCACCGCGTCAGCGCGCTGCGTGACTGGTCCTCCTCGAAGGTCGCGGATCCCGCCTCGGACCTGGCCTGGCTGATCTCCTCCCTGGATCCGGAGCGGTTCGATGAGCTCTACGGCTCGTACCGCGAGGAGCTGCCCACCTCGACCCACCCGCGGCTGATAGAGCGTGCTCAGGCGCTCGGCGAGTTCGCCGTCGCCGAATGGCTCGCACACGGTCTGGAGATCGAGGACCAGGAGATCGTCGCCGACGCCCGAGGGATGATCGCCGACCTCGATGCCGACCTCGCCCAGATCGCCCGGGACGAGGCCGAGCGCGCCTACGAGGAGATGAGCTCCCGGGAGGACGGCTCGCACTGAGCCCGCAGCGCAGGACGAGCCCTCCCGTGGGGCGCCCTCACGTCACTCCCCCATGAACGTCACTCCCCCGCGAGCATCTGCGCGATCTTCTCGCGGGAGGGGTGACGGCGCACCTCGTGGGTGACCCCATCGGCCACGAAGTGGAAGGCGGTGCGGATCCGGGCGAGCGGCAGCCCCGTCTGCTCGTGCCAGGCCAGGCGGTAGAGCGAGAGCTGGAGGGCGCGTTCGCGCAGCTGGGCGGGGCGCGGGACTCGGCCGGTCTTCCAGTCCACGATCATCACGCCCTGGGTGCCGTCGGTCCCCTCGGGGTCGGCGAAGACCGCGTCGATGATGCCCCGCACCGCGATCTCCCCGATCCGGGTGTGGACGGGCTGCTCGACCGCGAGCGGTGAACGGTCAGCCCACTCGGATGCCGCGAAGGCGTCCCGCAGGCTCCGATCGTCGGCGCCGGGCCCCTCCTCGTGGTCCTCCGCGTCCTCCAGGTCCAGCAGGTCCTCGAGGTCCAGCAGGGTCGCGCTGTCGTAACGGGACTCGAGCCAGGCATGGAAGGCGGTGCCGCGGGCGGCCGCCGGAGAGGGGCGGCGCGGCAGGGGGCGCAGCAGGTCGATCGCCGCGGCGTGGGGATCCCGGGCCTGGTGGACCACCTGAGAAGCTGAGAGCCGCGGCGGGGAGTGGACCAGCGGCGGGGCGGCCTGCTGCTCGATGTCCGCGACGGCGCGCCGCACCAGCTCGGCGAGCTGCGGGTCCGCCGGCGCATCGTCCGTCGCTGCGGCGTCGGTGAGCAGCGCTGCGGCGCGGGCCCGGGCGCGCTCCTGCTCCCCGGGGGCCGGCGGCCACTGCGCCTGCGGGCGTTCGCTCTCCAGGGGGTTCTGCTCGGGGATCTCCTGGACGGTGCGGAAGCGCTCGGGCACCAGGTCCCCCACTTCGGTGAGATAGCGCGAGCGGGGCCGGGCGGAGGCGAGCCCGCTGCGCCAGGCGGCAGAGGTCAGCAGCAGGCGGCGGCGCGCCCGGGTCACCGCGACGTACATCAGCCGGCGATCCTCCCGCAGCGACTCCTCGCCCTGGGCGAAGCGGTAGTCCTCGATGAGTCCTTCGGCGTCGACCTGGGTATCTGCTTCGGCCCAGGCCAGCTCCGGGAGGGTCTCTGCGTCGCCGCGCAGGGCGGTGGGCACCGATGCGGAGGCGAGCTTGCCCAGCCAGCCGTCCCCGGGTACCCGGGTGCGGCCCGCCTCATCGGTCTTCGCCCGACGCAGGTCGTAGGAGGGGACGGTGCCCTCGGTGAGCCCGGCGACGGCGACCAGGTCCCATTCCAGGCCCTTGGCGGAGTGCATGGTGACGATCGTGACCGCGGCCGGGTCATGCGCGGTTTCGGGGGCGGCGGTGACGGCGAGCCCTGCCTCCTCGTCCTCGCTGATCTCGAGCAGGTCGAGATAGGCGCCGAGCCCACCGCGCCTGGCGGTGCGGTCGAACGCTGCAGCGTGGTCGCGAAATGCCTCGAGATCGGCGAGCGCCCGGGAGTCGGGCTCGGATTCCAGCAGTGTGAGGTCGACGTCCAGCAGCCGGGTCGCGGCGGTGATCAGGTCCGGCAGCGGCAGCGGGAGCAGTCGTCGCAGCTCGCGCAGGAGCTGCTGGACCTGGAGCAGCCGGGCCCGTCCGGTGGTGGTGAGGGATCGATCGGAGGGGTCGGTCCAGTCAGCGGGCGGGAGGTCGTCGACCGCGTCGATGAGCGAGACGGTCTCCGCCTCGTCCTGACCGCCCGGAGCCTCTCCATCGCGGCGCAGGCGAGAACCCATCCGGTCCCGCCAGCGGCCCAGCACCGCGAGGTCCCGGGCTCCGAGCCGGAACCGGGGCCCGGTCAGCAGGCGCATCAGCGCGTCCCCGCGGCCGGGGTCGTAGGCGCATTCCAGCACCGCTCGGACATCAGCGACCTCGGGGCGGTGCAGCAGCCCGCCCAGACCCACCACCTCGACGGCCAGCCCCTGCTCCTGAAGTCCTTCGACCAGGGCGGGGATCTGGCGGCGGGCGCGCACCAGCACCGCGGCCGACGCCGGCGCCTCGTCATCTGCGCCTTCCGCCCGGCGCTCGAGGACCCAGCGGCCGATCGCGCGTGCCTCGGCGCGCTCGTCGGCCGCCTCGATGATCTCGCAGGCGCCCTCCCCCGCCCCGGGCCGGGGCTGCAGCTCGGGGATGGTGAGCCCCGCATCGGCGTGGCGCAGCGGGGCTGCGAGCCGGTTCGCCGTTGCGAGCACTGCCTGGTCGTTGCGCCACGAGGTGGACAGCGTGCGCTGCAGGACACTCTGCTCGGGGGTCGCGAAGGCGTCGGCGAATCCCGCGAGCGAGGCGGCGGAGGCTCCGCGCCAGCCGTAGATCGCCTGCTGCGGGTCGCCGACGGCGCAGGCGGCATGGCCGGGACCGAAGAGGTCGGTGAGCATCTGCAGCTGCGCCACGGAGGTGTCCTGGAATTCGTCCAGCAGCACCACCTTGTGCATGCGCCGCGCGAGAGAGCTCGCGGCCGGTACCTCCCTCGCCACCCGGGCTGCGAGGGAGACCTGGTCGGCGAAGTCGAGGGCGGAGGCCTCGGCGCGGATCTCGGCGAAGCGTTCGAGCAACGGGATCAGCGCGAGCCGGGACTCGAGTGCCCCGAGCACCTTGGCGACCTCCTTCGGGGTGGTGCGGCGGCGCCCCTCGACCTGCAGCGGGATCTGGGACAGATGCTCGTGGATCTCGTGCAGGTGGGCGGCGAGCTGTGCCGGGGTCACCAGGTGATCGGCCAGCGACGAGGTCAGCGAGAGCAGTGCGGCGGTGAGGGTCGCCGGGGAGGCCTCGAGGTCCAGCGAGTCGTCCCAGCCCTCGATGATCTCGTGGGCGAGCTGCCAGGAGGCGGAGGTGGACATCATGGTCAGCTCGGGGTCGATGCCGACGGCGAGCGCATGCTCGCGCACCAGGTCCAGGGCGAAGCCGTTGTAGGTGTGGACCACCGGGCGCTGCCCCACCAGGTCATCGCCCCCGCGCTCGAGGCCGCGCGGGAGGGGCAGGCCCTCTGCGCGCAGCGCGGTGGCGAGGGTGCCGAGGCGGGCACCGATCCGCTCGGCGAGCTCGTGGGCGGCCTTGCGGGTGAAGGTCAGGCCCAGCACCTGGCGGGGCTCGACGATCCCATTGGCGATCAGCCACACCACCCGGGAGGCCATGGTCTCGGTCTTCCCCGAGCCGGCTCCGGCGACCACCAGCATCGGGGCCAGCGGCGCCTCGATCACCGAGGTCTGCTCGGCGGTGGGCGGGGGCTGTTCGAGCAGTGCTGCGAGGGATGCGGCGGAGTGGCGGGCCCTCTCGGCGGTGCTAGCGGTGCTAGCGGTGCTAGCGGTGCCGGCGGTGCCGGGGGTGCCGGGGGTGCCGGGGGTGTCGGGGGTGTCGGGGATGTGCGGCGAGGTCACAGCTGATCTCCTTCGGGCTGCAGCGGGCAGCTGCTGCGCACGGCGCAGTGGGTGCAGTGGGCGTTCACGCGGGCGGTGACCTGGTCTCCGGACACGTCGCGGGAGACCTGCTGGACCAGGTCGTCGAACCAGGCGGGGTCCTCGGCGCGAGGCAGGGCAGTCTGGGTGCGCACCGCGGCCTTCTTCCCGCCGGTGCCGACGTAGACCAGCTGGGCTCCGTTGAGCCGCTCGGGGGCATCCTCGCCGAGCTCCTCGTTCAGCGCGCCCTCGCGCACCGCCGCCTGGTAGGCGGCCAGCTGGAGATCCTCCTCGGCCTTGGCAGCGCTCTTCGCGGCGCGCCCGGATTTGAGGTCCACGACCCGCAGCCCGGTCGCATCGCCCTCGATCCGGTCGATGCTGCCGCGCAGCTGGACCCTGCCGAGCTCCACCTCGAAGGCGGCTTCGACGGCGAGCGGCTCGCCCGCACTGCGCAGATGCTCGGCGAGCAGGCGGGCGGCGTCCTCGGCGCGACGCACCCGGCGCCGGCCGGACCAGGTCTCGGTGCCGGGCACGGTGCGCAGCAGGGTGTGCAGCTCACCGAGCAGGTCCTCCTCGGGCCCCTCCGGGCCACGGGGATGGACCTGCGCGAGATGGTGGAGGGCGGTGCCGATGAGCTGCGCGGGCCCGCCTGAGCGGGTGCCGCCCGCCCGTTCCATCAGCCAGGACTGCGGGCAGTCCACCGCGCGTTCGAGGGCGGAGGGTGAGAGCCGGATCGGGGTGCCGTCCTCGTGCAGCGGCTCGGTGGAGCTGGGCTCCTGGTGATACCAGCGGGCGGGATCGGCGCCCGGGGCCCCGGCGCGGCCCAGGGCTGTCAGGGCGAGCGCCGCATCACGGATCTGCTGGGGGTCCTCGTCCTGCAGACGGCGTCGCAGGGCCGCGACCAGTCGACGGGCGTCGGGCGCGGGGCCGGGGTCCCGACGCAGGGTCTCGACATCGACCCACGGCGCCTGGACCAGCGCCTCGAGGGCGTCGAAGAGTGCGGAGGGCTCGCTCTGCTCATCCTCCACCGCGGTGACCAGCACACGCCGTCGGGCCCGCGCGAGAGCGCTGACGGCCAGGCGCAGCTCGTCGGCGAGCACCTGTTCGCGCTGGAGCGCCCGGAGGGCTTCGAGCTCGAGCGGGAGCTCGCCGCCGCGGCGAGCTCCTGCCCACAGCGACAGCTCGGCGGCGCCGAACAGGGTCGAGCGCAGGCGCAGGTCGGGCCAGGCGCCTTCCTGCAGGCGGGCGAGCACCACGGTGTCCCGGTGCTCGCCGGCGAGCTGGGCGGGGGTGAGCACGGCGATACGGCCGCGGGCGGTGGCGGCCGGTGCGAGGGTGTCCTCGACGACGGCCTGGGCGCGGATCTGCTCGACCAGGTCCAGCGCCCCGGCCCCGGGGCGGCGGTCGGTGAGTCGTTCTGCCGCGGCGAACAGCTCCAGCAGGGCGTCGAGCCGGGAGGACGCCATCCGCGAGCGCGCACCGTCGACGTCGCCCGCATCTCCCAGGGCGGCGCGGCGCCAGCCGGAGGCGAGGCCGGAGGCGTCCCAGGCGTGCCAGAGCACCTGCTGGGCGTCGGCCCGGCGATGCTCGCGCACCGCACGGATCATGTCCCGCACCCGGTGCACGGGAGCGGCGGCGCGGCCCTTTGCGTCCGGTGCGGGGAGCCCCGGCAGCTCGGGGTCGACCAGAGCGCGGGCGAGCAGCTGCTCGCTGGTCGCCGTGCTGTCCGGCTCCGTGGCACGGTGGGCTCCCAGCAGCAGCCGACGGATGCGTCGCAGGCGGAGGGTGTCCGCATCGCCGAAGGGACCGCGCAGCAGCTCATCGGCGATCCTCGGGTCGAGCGCTGCGTCCGCGGGGGCGAGGCCGATCTCGAGGATGGTCATCAGATCCGCGACCGCGGGGACCTCGCGCAGCGGCTGGGGACGGCGCGGTGCCCGCACGGGCAGACCAGTGCGGGAGAGCAGATCTGCGACGTCGGCCACGGCGGCTCCGGAGCGGCACACCACCGCCATCTCGTCGTAGGGGACATCCTCACGGTGGTGGAGGTCTCTCAGCGCGGAGCCGATCAGCCGTGCTTCGTCGAGCGGGTCCTGTGCCCGCAGCGCCACCAGTCCCCCGCGGCGGGTGCTGCGCGGGCGTCGGGAGTCCGCCGGTGCGCCCGCCAGCGGAAGCCTGCCCCGCAGCGTGTCGACCACGGCGGTCAGACCCTCCATCTGGGCATGCATGCCGTCCAGGAGCACCTCGGTGAGCGGCCGCGGCAGCAGCTCGCGCAGCCGGTCCCCGGCATCGGGCAGAGCGCCCCGGAAGGTGTCGACCGCAGCATCGGGGCTGCTGCACACCATCACCCTCGCTCCGGCCGCGCGCAGCGCTGCGATCAGGTCGATCCCGGCAGCGGTGAGGTCCTGGGCATCGTCCACCACCACGGCACGGAAGGGCAGGGGGGTCTGCGGGTCTGCGAGCAGGCGCACGGCACGGCGCACGAGGGCGCCGGAGTCCAGGCGGGGTCCGGCGTCCAGGGCGGCAGAGGCCTCGAGGTCGAGCACCCCGAGGTAGTCGCGCAGAAGTGCGGCGGCATCCTGCCAGGCGGGTCTCCCCCGGTCGCGGCCCAGGGACTCGAGCTCGGACGGGGAGAGCCCGAGCTCGGTGGCGCGGGTGATCAGATCCCGCAGCTCGGTGCGGAATCCGGGCAGGGTGCGGGCCGTGGCGTCGACGTCGAGATGCCAGCTCTCGCGCTGTGCGATCAGCTCGGCCAGCAGCGCGTCCTGCTCGGCGCCGGTGACCAGGGTCGGCGCGCCCAGGCCACGTCGAAGGGCGTCGGCGCGGGTGATCGCGTGGCCGAGTGCCGGCGGAGTCATCGCTCGGATCTGTCCGCTCCCGTGCACGGCCAGGGCGTCCCGCAGCCGGCCGGCGGCGACACGCCGGGGGGCCAGCAGCAGCGTCCCTTCGCCGGAGAGCTCGGCGGCGGCCAGCGCGAGCGACGTGCGCCCGCTGCCCGGACCGCCGTGGACGAGCACATCTTCTCCGCCGAGGAAGCTCTCCAGCGCCCGTTGCTGGGCAGGGTCCAGGGCACTGGCGGGGTGGACGGCAGGCAGCGCCTCGAGATCGGGTCCGAGCAGTCGGATCCCTGCACCGGTGATCGTGCCCATCGTTCGCATGACTCCATTCCACCCCACGGGGCCCACAAGCGTTCATACCACCGGGGAGAGCTGACGGCGGTAGAGTGTTCGGGATCACGACGAACCCGACATTTGTCCCGCGGCACGCGCCCACCGCTGCGGTCCGAGACGGAGGCCGATGCCCATGTCCACGTCCGCCACGGCCAGGATGCCCCGTGCTCAGCGCCGCATCCAGCTGCTCGAGCTTGCGACCCGAGTGTTCACCGAGAAGGGCTACCAGGCCACGTCGATGGACGACATCGCCGCCTCGGCAGGGGTCACCAAGCCCGTGCTCTATCAGCACTTCAGCTCCAAGGAATCCCTCTACATCGAGGTCCTCGACATCATCGCCGAGACGATGCTCGAGGAGGTGCGGGCATTGAGCGAGTTCCAGGGCGACACCAGCTCCCGGGTTCGCCGCGGGCTGCATCGCTTCTACCGGTTCGTGGCATTGGACAACTCCCTGCGGCTGTTCACCGGCCACGAGGTGATCTCCGAGGCGGTGCAGGAGCGCGTGGTCGTGGTCCTGGATCGGCTCGCGATCGCGCTGGCCGGCGTGCTGACAGCTTTCCGCCAGGTCAGCGTCGAGGAGTCGCGGATCCTCGGCCGAGGGCTCATCGCCGTCACCCAGACCACCGCGCAGCTGCTCCACAGCGCGGAGGACGAGGAGGCACGCGAGACGATCCTCCACACGATGACCACCACTGTGGTGCACGGGCTGATGGGCTTCGCAGCTCTCGAGAATCCACGGACCGGCGAGGTTGTGCTGGGGGCGGACAGAGAACCCGTGCCCTCCTCCGACGCGTAGACTTCGAACGGCACAGCAACGAACGTCCCCGCCCTGGTGGCGGAGGGAAGGTCAGGTCATGGAGATCCGAATCGGCATCCAGCACTCCCCTCGCGAGATCGTGATCGAGTCCGAAGAGAAGGCTGACGCCCTGCTCGAGCGGCTCGGCACGGCCATCACCGACGGCACCCCCGTCACCCTGGTCGACGACAAGGGACGCACCGTGCTGATCCCCGGGGCGAAGGTCTCCTACGCCGAGGTCTCCACCGAGGAGCCCCGCCGCGTCGGCTTCCTCGGCTGAGACCTGATGATCCCGCGGTCCCTGTGAACGCCGACGAGGACCGGCCCCGCAGCGCGTCGGAACTCGACGAGGACGGCCACGCCGTCCCCGCCGAGGAGCAGCCGGATCCTGAGGAGTCCCCGATCCGTCGGCGCCGACTGCGGCGCCGCCGCGCACGCCTGCTGCATGTCACCACCACGGCGGTGGTGGCGGTGCTGGGCGGGATCGTGGGCCTGCTCCTGGTCCCTGCCACCACGGTCGAAGTGGGCCCGCTGACCGCCAGCGTGCACCTGCGCCCCTCCCTCTCCTCGCAGACGGTGATCCTGCTGCCGCCGGTGGGCGAGGTCACCTTCGACTCCCACACCGCCCCGGTGCGCATCGAGGCCAGGGTCAAGGCCGTGGACGTCGAGAAGGCGGAGGCGCTGTTCTACGCAGATTCCGGGTTCACCGAGCTCCAGCAGTCCGCCCCCGAGGCCATCACGGCCGCCGCGGCGAAGAATGCCGCGCTGAACGCATTGTTCGCCGCCGCCGGTGCAGGGCTCGCTGTGGGGCTGACCTTCCGCCGGGTGCGCCGTGCACTGGTCGCCGGCGGCAGCGCGGTCGCGGTGGTGGGAGCGTCGGTGGCCGCAACCTCGGTGACCTTCTCTCCCGAGTCCCTCAGCCAACCGAAGTTCGAAGGGCTCCTGTCCCAGGCCGCGTACATCGCGGACCTCGGCCAGGGCAAGGTCATCGACTACCAGAGCTATCGCGACACGCTCGCCGAGTTCGTGGGACAGGTCTCCGCGCTGTACATCGCCGCGGATTCGCTGCCGGTGGGGCTGGATCAGGAGAACCTGATCACCGTCCTGCACGTCTCGGACATCCACGACAATCCCCAGGCCTATGACGTGATCGAACAGCTGCACACGCAGTTCGCGATCGACGTGGTGATCGATACCGGGGACATCGTCTCCTGGGGCACTCCGCTGGAGAACGAGCTCCTGCACTCGATCGGCTCCCTCGACGTCCCGTACGTCTACGTCAGCGGCAATCACGACGGCGCCGCGGCCGCGGCCACGATCGAGTCCCAGCCCAATGCCACCGTGGTCGACAACGAGGTGGTCGAGGTGGCGGGGCTGCGCATCGCGGGCATCGGCGATCCCCGCTTCGCGGCCGACGACGACTCCGATGCCGGGGGCTGGCGCGAGGGCGACGAGGCGGTGATCGCAAGCGCCTTCCAGCTCGGGGACACCATCACGGCGTACGACGGCGAGCATCCTGCGGAGCCTGTGGACATCGCGCTGTTCCACGATCCGACCAAGCCTGAGGGGCTGCTGGGGCGCGCACCGCTGGTGCTGTCCGGGCACATGCACACCTCGAAGGTCGAGTTGGATCGCGATGATTCCGGGACCGACTGGCTGACCGTCGGCTCGACCGGCGGCGCGCTCGCGTCCGGCGGGGTCTCGCCGGTGCTCCAGGGAGACGATCCGCTGGACCTCACCGCGCGGATGCTCTATTTCGACAAGAACACCCGGCGCCTGGTCGCCTATGACGACATCGTGATGGGTGGGCTCGGCCTGGTGTCGGTCTCCATCCAGCGCTCCCAGATGCCTGATGAGGTCCCGGAGCTCGAGATCCCCGAGGGCGCCGAGACCCCCGAGGGCACCATTCCGCCCGAGCAGGAGGTCGAGCCCGGCGAGGGCCTGCCCGACGAGGACCGCGTCACGCCGACCGATCCGGTGAGCCCTCTGCCCGATCCCAGCGACGGGGGTCAGGAAGGGTAGGGCTGAGCAGGATCACTGTGAGTGGGAAAGAACCTGATCCGGGTGCCGATTCGGGCATGGGGGCTACGATGGCTATGCATATCCATGATCAGAGAGTTGAACGGTGCCTGAAACCATCCCGCACACCGATGAGGCCGTGTCGGCCTCCCCTGCCGTCGAGCTGAGCTCCGGCACCCCTGCCCCGGCCGAGCCGGAGCAGACCTTCGCCCATTTCGATGTTCGCACGGACATCGTCGAGGCACTGGCCGCGAAGGGCATCACCACTCCCTTCCCGATCCAGTCGCTGACCCTTCCGGTCGCCTTGCGCGGCCGCGACATCATCGGCCAGGCCAAGACCGGTACCGGCAAGACGCTCGGTTTCGGCATCCCGCTGCTGCAGAACTCCGTGGCCCCGGGCGAGCCGAACCCTCAGAACCGGGTGATCGGAAAGCCGCAGGCCCTCGTGGTGCTGCCCACCCGTGAGCTCGCAGTGCAGGTCGCTCAGGATCTTCAGACCGCGTCGGCGAAGCGGCCGATCCGGATCCTCACGGTCTACGGCGGCCGTGCCTACGAGCCGCAGATCGAAGCGCTCGAGAAGGGTGTCGAGGTCGTCGTGGGCACCCCGGGGCGCCTGATCGACCTGATGCGTCAGAAGTATCTGGACCTCTCCCAGGTGCGCACCGCGGTGCTCGACGAGGCCGACGAGATGCTCGACCTGGGCTTCCTCGAGGACATCGAGAAGCTGCTGCAGGCGGTGCCCGGCGATCGGCAGACGATGCTGTTCTCCGCCACCATGCCCGGTCCGATCATGGCGCTGGCTCGCCGGTTCATGAAGCAGCCCACGCACATCCGGGCGCAGGATCCGGGCGATGAAGCCCGCACGAAGGCCGACATCAAGCAGGTCGTCTACCGTGCCCACCAGCTCGACAAGATCGAGGTGATGGCCCGCATCCTGCAGGCTCGCGGCCGCGGCCTGTCGATCATCTTCATGCGCACCAAGCGCCAGGCGGACCGGGTGGCCGGCGATCTCGCCGATCGCGGCTTCGCCGCCGCTCCCCTGCACGGCGACCTCGGCCAGGGCGCTCGCGAGCAGGCGCTGCGCGCCTTCCGCAACGGCAAGATCGACGTGCTGGTCGCGACCGACGTCGCCGCCCGCGGCATCGACGTCACCGACGTCACCCATGTCGTGAACTGGAACTGCCCGGACGACGACAAGACCTACCTGCACCGCACTGGCCGGACCGGGCGTGCGGGCAAGAAGGGCACTGCGGTCACGTTCGTGGACTGGGAGGACCTGGCGCGCTGGGCTCTCATCGCCCGCCAGCTGGGCCTGGAGTCCACCGAGGCCGTGGAGACCTACTCCACCTCCGATCATCTGTTCGCCGAGCTCGACATCCCTGCAGGGGTGAAGGGCACGCTGCCCAAGGGCGCGCGCACCCGCGAGGGTCTCGAGGCGGAGACGCTCGAGGATCTGGGCGGGACCGACCACTCCGGCCGCAGCTCGCGGGAGAGCCGCGGACGTGACGGCGGCCGCAGCCGCGAGGGCGGCCGTGGTCGTGATGGTGGCCAGGACGGTGGCCGCGCTCGTGAGGGAAGCCGGGGACGGGACGGCGGTCGCGAGGGCAGCCGTGACCGTGACGGCAGCCGTGACCGTGATGGCAGTCGTGACGGCAGTCGCGGACGTGACCGCTCCCGTGGTGGGCGCAGCGAGAGCCGCGTCCAGGATGGCGAGAGCACGGAGAGCACCGCGAGCCAGGACGTCGCCGGCACCTCGAGCGACGCCGGTTCGAACACTGCTGGCTCCCACACTGCCGGCTCGAACGCTGCCGTCAGCGGCGCGTCCGCCTCCGAGCGTCCCCGCCGCAGCCGTTCGCGGTCGCGCACCCGTCGGGTCAACGGCGAGGTGGTCGACGAGACGCCGACCGGGACGTCGGCCAGCGACAAGAGCGGCGAAAGCAAGAGCGGCGAGAACAAGGGCAGCGGAAGCAAGGGCGGCGAGAGCCGGGGCGAGTCCTCGGGCGATGACCGTCCGCGCCGTCGCCGGTCCCGGGGCGGCCGCGGTCGCTCCGGCGGCAACAGCTCCGGAGCTGCTCCGCAGGAGGGCTGAGGCCCGCGGAAGGTCAGCTCCTCGAGGATGCTGAACCCCGCACGGTCGCAACCGAGCCTTCACGGTGGGCCATGAACGGCGGCCCATGAACGATGGCCCATGATCAGGCAGATCATGGGCCATCGTCATGCTCAGGGCCGGATGATGCGGGTGCCGCTGGTGGCCCGTGCTGCGATCGACTCGAGCACCTCGGGGGCGGTGAGATTCTCGCCCAGCTCATTGGGCTTGCCGCTGCCGTGGAAGTCGCTGCCGCCGGTGATCAGCAGGTCGTGCCGCCGGGCGAACTCGCGCAGCCGTGCGGTCTCCGCCTCGTCGTGCTCGCGGTGGTCGACCTCGATGCCGTCCAGCCCCGCGTCGACCATCGCCTCGAGCAGCGCGAGCGGCAGGTCGTCGTCGCGGGTCACCGAGCCGGGATGCGCGACGATCGAGACGCCGCCCGCCTCCCGGATCGCACGCACGGCGGCCAGCGGCGAGGGGGCATAGTAGGGCACGTAATAGGGGCCGGAGGGACGCAGCACCTCGGTGAAGGCCGCAGAGCGGTCCGGGACCACCCCGGCGGCCACGAGCGCGTCCGCGATGTGCGGGCGACCGATCACGGTGGTCTCGCCGGCGACCTGGGCGGTGACGTCCTCCCAGCTGAGCGGGTGGTCCACGGAGATCAGCTCGACCATCCGCCGCGCGCGCTCGACCCGTGAGGCGCGGGCGCTGGCCATCTCCTCAGCCAGGTCGGAGTCCGGCGAGGGGTCCACCAGCAGCGCGAGGATGTGCACGCTCGAGCTCTCGTGCTCGCTCGAGACCTCGATCCCCGGCACAGCCGCCAACCCGCTGGCGGCCACCGCCGCCGGCAGCTCGGACCAGCCATCCACGGTGTCGTGGTCCGTCAGAGCCAGCACGTCCAGGCCTGCTGTGCGGGCCTGCGCGAACAGCTCCCCCACTCCCGTGGTGCCGTCGGACCACGAACTGTGGGAATGCAGATCGATGCGCTGGCTGTCTGGGGAGTCTGACCTCTCACTCATACGACCAGGGTAGACCGCGACATGAGAACATCGTGGTGTGAACACCGAGAGCGTCAAGAGCACCCAGAACACCGAGAGCGCCGAGAGCGCCGAGCGGATGAGGGACCTCGCCTGCCGAGGAGATTCCCGCTCCCAGCGCCCCAACAATGAAGCCTTCCGAGAGTTCATCTCCTCCGGCTGGGACGAGACCGTCCCCGATGCCGCCCGCCTCGAGTCTGCGGACGCCACCCCGGCGCGCCGGGATGCGCTGGTGCGCCGCCTGCCCGGTACCCGCCTGGTGCTGCCTGCCGGTGTGCTCA
Organism: Brachybacterium sp. AOP42-C2-15; assembly: GCF_052377065.1. Lineage (NCBI taxonomy): Bacteria > Bacillati > Actinomycetota > Actinomycetes > Micrococcales > Dermabacteraceae > Brachybacterium > Brachybacterium sp. AOP42-C2-15. The sequence goes on along the minus strand of NZ_JBQSWK010000020.1, from coordinate 5,139 downwards.
AGGTGCGCTCCAACGACACTGACTACCCCTTCCGGCCCGATACCGCCTTCGCGTACTTCTCGGGCCTCGGCACCGATGAGGAGCCGGACAGCGTGCTCGTGGTCGAGCCTTCTGCCGAGGACCCCGAGACTGCGGAGGCGACCTACTTCTTCCGTCCCCGCGCCGGGTTCGACACCGATGAGTTCTATGCCGATTCCCGCTATGGCGAGATGTGGGTGGGACGTCGGCCCACTCTCGTCGAGGCCTCGCAGCGCCTGGGCATCGAGGTCCGTCACATCGAGGATCTGCGCGATCACCTTGCGAAGGATGTCGGCGCCCAGCTGTCGCTGAGCGTGATGCCGGGCGTGGACGCCGCCGTGGAGTCGATGGTCGAGGAGATCCGCGGCCAGAACGGCCTGCCCGGCGGGGACGAGGCCCTGGGCGAGCATGCCGCTCTCAAGGAGGCCGCGAGCGAGCTGCGCCTGGTCAAGGACGAGTACGAGATCGGGCAGCTGCAGAAGGCGGTCGACGCCACCATCCGCGGCTTCGAGGACGTCATCCGCCACCTGCCGGAGGCCGTCGGCCATCCGCGCGGCGAGCGCGTGATCGAGGGAGTCTTCGCCGCCACCGCACGGGCCGACGGCAACGGCGTCGGCTATGACACCATCGCCGCCGCCGGCGACCATGCCTGCACCCTGCACTGGACACGCAACCACGGCGTCGTGCGCGGGGACGAGCTGGTGCTGATCGACGCCGGGGTCGAGGTCGATTCGCTGTACACCGCCGACATCACCCGCACCCTGCCCGTCGCCGGCACCTTCTCACCGGTGCAGCGGAAGATCTATGAGGCGGTGCTGGCAGCCTCGGACGCCGCCTTCGCAGTGGCCCGTCCCGGGCTGCGATTCCGTGAGCTGCACGCCGCGGCGATGGAGGTCCTCGCCCATACGCTCGAGGAGTGGGACCTGCTGCCCGGCACCGCGGAGGAGTCACTCTCCCCCGAGGGCCAATGGCATCGACGCTGGATGCCCCACGGCACCAGCCACCACCTGGGGATGGACGTGCACGACTGCGCCCAGGCTCGCCGCGAGATGTACCTCGACGCGGAGCTCGAGCCGGGCATGGTCTTCACCATCGAGCCCGGGCTGTACTTCAAGGAGAACGACCTGCTGGTCCCCGAGGAGCTGCGCGGCATCGGGGTGCGCATCGAGGATGACGTGCTGGTCACCGCCGACGGCGTCCGGAACCTCTCCGCCGCCGCACCTCGCGGCGCCGACGAGGTGGAGCGCTGGATCGCCGAGCTGCGGCAGTGAGCACCACGGCTCAGCCGCGCTTCTACGCGGCCCGGCTCGCCGGCACCTCGGTCTTCGATCCCATCGGAGACGTGGTGGCGACGGTCCGTGACGTGGTGGTGGTGCCGCAGTCCCGCACCAGCGCGCGGGCCGTCGGCCTGGTGGTCGAGGTGTCCGTCAAGCGCCGGGTGTTCCTCCCGATCACCCGGGTCACCTCCATCTCCCCCGGCCAGGTGATCTCCACCGGGGTGCTCAACGTGCGACGTTTCGAGAAGCGCACCGGCGAGCTGCTGGTGATCGGTGAGCTGCTGGATCGGGCGGTGACGCTCCTCGACGGCACCGGCGAGGCGACGGTGCTGGACATCGCGCTGGACCAGAACCGTCACCGCGACTGGGACGTCTCCCGACTGCACCTGCGCCGCCGCCGCGTGGGCAGCTCGCTGAGCCGGCTGGTCACCCGCGGCCAGACCCTCACCGTCGAGCTGTCCGAGGTCTCGGGGCTCTACGGCACCCAGGCTGAGCAGTCCGCGCATCTGCTGGCCGCGTCCTATCAGGATCTGAACCCTGCCGACCTCGCCGAGATCATCCAGGAGCTCGAGCCCAAGCGCCGGATCGAGCTCGCCGGTGAGCTGGCCGACGAGCGCCTCGCCGACGTTCTCGAGGAGCTCCCCGAGGACACCCGGGTCGAGGTGGTCACCGGGATGGACGCCACCCGCGCGGCGGACATCCTCGATGCGATGGATCCCGACGACGCCGCGGACCTCGTCCAGGAGCTCCCCGAGCATGTCGCTGCGCACCTGCTGAACCTGATGGAGCCCGAGGAGGCGGAGGACGTCCGCCGCCTGCTCGCCTATGACGAGTACACCGCCGGCGGCATGATGACCACCGAGCCGCTGATCGTCGCGCCGGAGACCCCGGTGGCGCACTGCCTGGCGATGATCAGCCGCGAAGCGGTCCACGCCGCTCTCGCCTCGACCGTGCACGTGTGCCGCTCCCCGCTCGAGACACCCACCGGGAAGCTGCTCGGCATCGTCCACTTCCAGCAGCTGCTGCGGGAGCGTCCGGACCGCCCTGTCGGCGAGATCATCGATCCCGACCGGGTCGCGGTCGAGCCCTCCGCCCCGCTGTCCACCGTCACCCGCGAGATGGCGACCTACAACCTGGTCTCCATCCCGGTGATCGATGAGGACGGCCGCCTGCTGGGCGCGGTCACGGTCGATGACGTGCTCGACCATGTGCTGCCCGATGACTGGCGCGAGCAGGACGAGCCGCCGCCCGCCACCGGACAGATCGATCTGTCGGAGATCGCCCGGGCCACCGCCCGGGACGCCGAGGCCGCCGCCGCGGACCGCACGAAGGGAGAGTGAACATGGCAGAGCGCAACCCCGCCCCGCTCGATGATCCGGCACCCCGGCGCCGGCCGCTGCTGCGCAACCCCTTCCGCGGAGACACCTTCGGGCGCGGTGCGGAGGGCTTCGCCCGGATGATGGGCACCCCGGCGTTCCTGGTCGGCATGACCATCTTCTGCGCGGTGTGGCTGACCTGGAACTCGCTGATGCCGGAATCGGCGCAGTTCGATCCCCGGGCCCTGAATTTCACCCTGCTGACGCTGATCCTCTCCCTCCAGGCCTCCTACGCCGCGCCCCTGCTGCTGCTCGCGCAGAACCGTCAGGACGACCGTGATCGCGTGCAGGTCGAGCAGGATCGCCAGTCCAACGAGCGCAACCACGCCACCACCGACTTCATCACCCGAGAGATCGCCTCGCTGCGCCTGGCGCTGAACGATGTCGCCACCCGCGACTTCGTGCGCGGCGAGCTGCGCGATCTGCTCGACGATCTCGAGGCGCCTCCCGCGCCCGCCCCCGACGCCGACGCTCTGCGCGCGATCCTCCGTGAGGAGGTCGAGGCGGCGCTGGTCCGCCGTGACGCAGGCGACGGCGCCACGTCATCGAAGGAGCAGCATCCTCAATGAACGCTTCCGACCCCATGAATGCATCAGACCCAGTGAACGCGTCCGACCCCCGGAACGCCTTCGAACAGCCCGCTCCCGCGCACACCACCGGCGAGCAGCCCACCGAGCATCCCGGTGACGGACAGAGCGCTGAGGATTCGCGCGTCGCGCAGATCCGCGAGGCCCTGAACGGGGTGATCGACCCCGAGATCCGCCGTCCCATCACCGAGCTCGGCATGGTCGGCTCCGTCGACGTCGATGCCGAGGGCGTCGCGAAGGTTCATGTGCTGGTCACGATCGAAGGCTGTCCGATGCGTGATCGCATCGAGCGCGAGACTGCGGAGGCGACCGCGACCGTGCCCGGACTCTCGCGGGTCGAGGTCTCGACCAGCGCGATGACCGAGGAGCAGCGCAGCGAGCTCACCAAGCGGCTGCGCCAGGGCCGCCGCCAGATCCCCTTCAACCAGCCCGGCTCGCTGACCCGGATCTTCGCGATCTCCTCCGGCAAGGGTGGGGTCGGCAAGTCCACGGTGACCGCGAACCTCGCCGCGGCGATGGCGGCCGACGGACTGCGCGTGGGGGTGATCGATGCAGATATCCATGGCTTCTCGATGCCCGGCATGTTCGGCATCACCGACCAGCCCACCAAGGTCTCCGATCTGCTGATGCCTCCGGAGGGCCACGGGGTGGCGGTGATGAGCATCGGCATGTTCGTGCCCGAGGGGCAGGCGGTCGTCTGGCGCGGACCGAAGATGCACCGGGCGATCGAGCAGTTCGCCTCGGACGTCTTCTGGGGTGACCTCGACGTGCTGCTGCTGGACCTGCCGCCCGGCACCGGAGATGTGGCGATCTCCGTGGCCCAGCTGCTGCCCAGTGCCCAGATGGTCGTGGTGACCACGCCCCAGCAGTCCGCCTCGACGGTGGCCGAGCGGGTGGGCTCGCTGTCGACCTCGACCGAGCAGGAGGTCGCCGGGGTGGTCGAGAACATGGCCGGGCTGACCCTGCCCGACGGCACCGTGATGGATGTCTTCGGCACCGGTGGCGGGGATCGCGTCGCCGCGACGCTCGCCCGTGCCGTGGGGCACGACGTGCCCGTGCTGGGCCGGATCGCGCTGGATCCCGCGCTGCGCGAAGGCTCGGACCGGGGCGTGCCGCTGGTGGTCTCCGACCCCGATTCGCCGACCGCGATGGCACTCAAGGGTGTGGCCCGAGCGCTCGTGCGCAAGCCTCGCGGGCTGGGTGGGATGAAGCTGCCGCTGACGGTCGCCCGGTCCTGACAGGGGCACTCGGTCTTCAGGCCCGGGGCCGTCGGCTCCGGGGTGTCAGTTCAGGGGCGTCAGTTCAGGGGCGCCAGATCCGGCTGCGGAGTCCGCTCAGGTGGATGCTGCCGTCAGCTCAGGCGGCTGCCGCCGTAGGCTCAGGTGGATGCCGCCGTCGGCTCAGACGGATTCTGCCGTCAGCTCAGGTGGCTTCGTCGTCGAAGGGCGCCCGCTTCGGGGCCTTGTCCTTCGCCGACTTCGAGCCGGACTTCGCACCCTTCTTGGCGGCACCTGCTGCGGCGCCCCCGGCGGCGATGCTCATCGCCTCCTTGCCGGGCAGCAGCTCCTCGAGGTCGGTGTCACCCCAGGCCTCGCGGATGATGCGGCGAGGATCGTACTGGCGGGGGTCGTACTTCCGGAGGTCCTCGATGGCGATGCCCATCTCGTCCTCGACGGTCGAACGTGAGTCGTCCACCCAGCGGCGCGCCTGGCGCACCCACGAGATCAGCTGCCGGGTGACGTCAGGAAGACGCTGCGGCCCGACGAACACCAAGAACACGATGAGCAGGACGACGAGCTCCCACCCACCGAGGCCGATGAATCCGGTGCCGCCCATTGTCCACCTGTACGTCTCGAGGTCCGCTGATGCCTGACATTATTG
>NZ_JBQSWK010000019.1:0-71503 GCF_052377065.1 Brachybacterium sp. AOP42-C2-15 | reverse complement strand
TTTAGGGTTTCGCTCCTCCCACTCCTTTTTTCGTGCCCGAAAACAGGGGCCGCACCAACCAGCAGCGGAATCCATGACAGCCAGCAGGGTTCGGTCGCGGTGGTCTGTCGCCGCTCATCCGCGCGCGGAGGTGAACTGACGGCTGCACACCAAGGATCCCGCGGACCGGGCCAGGTGGATCGTGACCCCATTCCAGGCCTCTGTGAACACCTGGCCGGAGTCCGACCATAGGCGGAGCAGGCTCCACGGAATCGTGAACGTGACCCGTGCTGATCCAGAGGCAGGGACGTGAGCCACGTGTGCACCGATCAGACGCAACAACGGCACAGCCCCACGAACGCCCGTATACGACGCGGAGTCCGTTGACGCATAGACCTGCACCACTTCATGAGCGGTCGTCGTCGCATTGCGCTCGAGCGTGATAGCCACCTGAATTTCGTCCCCGTTGACCTCCACTGAAGGGTGCGTCCACTGCGTGGGTGCGAGTGTCAGCCCGTGCCCGAAGGCAAATTGCGCTGGCTGGTCATAGAGGTATGTCGCTCCCGAGGTGATCATGTCGTACTCGAGGATGTCCGTCAGGGCGCTCTCGCGCACCCAGCTCTGTGCCAGGCGTCCGCTGAACTCGCGGTGTCCGAGCAGCAACCAGGCGAGGGCGGGACCCTGCCTGGCGCCGGCATGGCTGCTCCAGAGCACCGCTTCGGCCGCGTCCGCGTGCACGCCCAGATCGTAGGGGTAGGACGACACCAGCAAGAGCGCAGTGCGCGCTCGGGACCCCGGCTCTGGCAGCAGCTCGACGAGTCGCCGATCAGGGTCCGAGAGAGCCAGTGAGGTTCTGTCCTCGGTCTCTCTGCCGTTCACATGGGGTTCGTTGCCGACCACCGCGATCACGAGGTCCGCGCCGTCCACTGCTCTGCGCGCCTGCTCTTCTCGAGTGCTGATCGCATGCCAGGTGAGGGGTAGAGCGTCGGCAGGATCGCTCGTGCCCAGGATGAGCTTTCCCGTCTGCCGTTCGCTGCGTACCCAGCACCCGCTGGCCACGTGCTGCAGCCGAGTCTGTCCGTCCGGGCCCCGCAGAGCGCGGAACGTCTCCTGGACGCTCCAGCCACCGATTCGCTCACTGCTGGCGCGCACATATCCGTACCCATCCGGCGCGAGCCAGAGTCCTGTTCTCAGCTCCCGCAGGCTCAACACCCCGTGGCCGTGGTCGAGGACCTCAAGGTTGACGGGGTCGATCGACCCGGCCCTGGCATCGGGGAGCCGCGGGACGTCGCTCGGGCGTTCGCTGAGGCGGAGGCCATCAGCGCTCGTTCGAGTCAGGGGTGCTCCGTCCACCAGGAGCTGGATGACGTCCAGGCATGCTGCGGAGCGCACCGGCCCATCGTGCTCGGCCGCTAGTGCAACGTCGAGTGGCACCGGATCGACCAGGTCTCCGCTGTACCAGTCCTGGAGCACTGTCCCGCCGAGGTAGCCGAGCACCGCGATGGTGCTGCCGGAACGCGCTGGCAGGGCCGCGTTGTCGTGCTTGAGCAGCACGGCAGCTCTCGCAGCGACCTGCTCGGACAGTGCAGTCGCCGCCTCGCGATCGAATGTGTAGGCGGGCCGGTCGGCGCTAGGGGAGTTGGGTGCAGTGCTCGCAGCGGACGGGGACATCGGAAGCTCACCGGTTCGGGCACGCAGAACCAGCTGGCGGACCACCGCCTGGTCGATGTGTCGCTCCTGGATCAGGCTCGCCTCGAGCGCGGCTCGTGCGGCTCGGATCGTCGGCCCCGAGTCCCGGTCATGGTCGGTGAAGGAGTCGACGCCGGCTCGCAGCATCGCGGCCACCGCCTCGGTGAGATCCGCGCAGGCGCCCTGGATCGAGAAGAGATTCGTGGGTGCGCCCGCATCGCTGACCACGAACAGCAGATCAGGATCGCCGACCAGGTGACGCAGGTGGTCGTTCACCAGCGGGGAGAGATGCGCGGGGACCCCGTTGGCGAAGTTGTAGGAGAGCATCACCGCACCCGCGGCGCCGCTGGCCAATGCCTCTTCGAAACCCGGCAGCTCATACTCGTGCAGCACCCGTGGCGAGAGCTCGGACGAGGTGGCGGCGCGGTCGACCTCATGGGAGTAGCCCAGGAAGTGCTTGAGCGTCGGCACCGTCGCCCACACCGGGCCCGCTCCACGCAAGCCCCGAGCGATCGCGCTGCCCAGGCGCGCATTGAGCAGCGGATCTTCGGACAAGCCCTCCTCATTGCGCCCCCACAGCGGGTGACGCAGCGGATTCACCACGGGCGCCCAGACGTTCAAGCTGGCCGGCTGCTCGTGCCCATGATGAACCCGCACCTCCCGCGCGATCTGTTCGCCCACGGCTTCGAGCAGGTCTGCGTCCCAAGTCGCCGCGAGCCCGACGGGCTGCGGATAGGTGACGGCTGGACCCCGCCAGGCGACGCCGTGCAGCGCCTCGGTGCCCGTGGAGAACGGGCCGATGCCCAGCCGTTCCACACCAGGGCTGTGCTGGTGCAGGAACGGCAGCTTCTCCTCGATGTCCATCGCACGGACCAGCGCGCGAGCGTGCTCCAGGCGCTCGACATCACTCGCATCGAGGATCGCGCGAGTCTCCAGCCAAGACGTGGATGGGACGGATGCCATGGGGTCCTCTTCGACGGCGGGGCACAGGAGGTTCCGTCGAGAGCTCCTGACAGAGGTCTTGCCACGAGCCTGGTCGACGGTTAAGGTTCGAGCCTATCGAAGCGCTTCGACACTTGGCTAGTCCGCGCTCGAGATTCATCACCCGGACTGCTTCGGCTACCGGGGGAGAACTGCGGTCGCTCATTCGGCAACCGCATACCGTCACAAGGAAGTGAGTGGATCATGAACCTCATCGACAACGCGGTCTCGCGTCGGCGGCTGCTCGGATACCTCGGTATCGGCGCCGGAGCCCTGGGCCTCGCCGCCTGTGGAGGATCCGGAGGCTCTGCCGCAGGCTCCGGCAGCGGGGGAGTGCTGACCGGTGCCGAGCTCACGGCCGAGGTCGAAGCCTCGCTCCCGAACAGCGCTCTGGAGTTCCTCGTCGAGCCGGACTTCCCGAGCGTGAACGGCTCCACTCCCGGCTACGTCACGATGCCCGACCCGCTGGTCAAGGGCGTCGACGCGGTGCCCGGTGCGGGCGGCGACTACACCGTGATGAGCCCGGCCTGGTGGACCTCGCCGCCGAACCTCGGCGACAACGCCTACTACGACGCAGTCAACGAGCAGCTCGGCGCGACCCTGGAGTTCCAGGTGGCCGATGGCAACACCTACGCGGACAAGGTGCAGACGGTGCTCGCCTCCCCGAAGAACGTGCCCGACTGGATGGTGATCCCTTCCTGGAACATCCCCCCGCGCTTCATCGAGGGTGTCGGCAACGTGTTCCAGGACCTCACCGAGCATCTGGCCGGCGATGCGATCCATGACTACCCGAACCTTGCGCGGCTGGATCCTGCGGCATGGGCATACTCGATGTTCAACGGCCGCATCTACGGCCTTCCCTACCCGTCCGAGCTGATCACGAACGCGGTGTTCTATCGCAAGGACCTGTTCGAGCAGTTGGGGGTCGAGCCGCCCACCGACGCCGACTCGTTCCTGTCGGTGCTGACCGAGATCATCGACGAGGGAGCCAATCGCTGGGGCTGCGAGAACCTCTGGAACACCGCACAGATGATGTACGCGATTCCCTCGACCTTTGCGGAGCGTGACGGGAAGCTGGTCCATCCCTTCGAGATGGAGGAGTACAAGGAAGCCATCGTCTGGCTGACCAAGGTGATCGAGTCCGGTGCGATGCACCCGGACGCCGTAGCCGGCAACGACGGACCCGCCAAGGACCGCTTCGAATCCGGTCAGACCCTCGTGATGAACGACGGCGTCGGCGGCTGGCACGAAGCCCTCACTCGGGTGCGTCCCACCAACCCGGACTTCGACCAGATGGCGATGGACCTGTTCGCACCCGATGGCGGGGCACCGACCCTGTACCGCGGCGCTCCGGTCAACATCTTCTCCTTCCTCAAGAAGAACGATGACGCCGAGCAGGTGCGCGAGCTGCTGCGCATCGCCGACTGGTGCGCCTCCCAGTTCGGGACCGAGGAGTTCGACCTGCTCACCTACGGAGTGGAGGGCACTCACTTCGAGCGCGATGAGCACGGCGTCCCTCAGATGAACGACCAGGGCCGGCGCGAGGTGACCTCCACCTACCAGTTCCTCGCCCAGCCCGGGATCGTCAACGCCAAGGTGCAGTTCCCGGAGTACGTCGAGGCCTCGACCCAGTGGATGGCCCGTCAGTCCGAGCACGTGGTCGATCCGCTGTTCTACGGAATCCAGATCCAGGAGCCCTCAGAGTTCGGCTCCCTCAGCCAGCCGTTTGACGATCTGGTCGTGGACATCAGCCGCGGGCGCAAGGACATCGGCGCACTCGATGAAGCGGTGGAGCACTGGCGCTCCTCCGGGGGCGACAAGCTGCGCGACTTCTACGCCGAGTTCATGTCCTGAACTGAGCTCATGTCCTGAACTGACTGCCCATCAGCTGTCGCGCTTCCAGAACCGAGGTGTCCATGTCCATAGATACTGCACGGCCGTTACGGTCCCGTCGACCCTCCCGCCGCCCCGCGGCAGGTGGGTCGACGGGGCCTGGCCGCCGCACCGTCAGCTTCACAAGCCGGCTGCGCCGTGATCGCTCGCTGATCCTCATGACCATGCCGATGGTCGTGCTGCTGCTGGTGTTCGCGTACATCCCGATCCTCGGGAACGTGATCGCGTTCCAGGACTACTCCCCGTTCATCGGGATCAGGAACAGCTCCTGGGTCGGAGCGCACCAGTTCGAGCGGGTGCTGCTGGATCCCCTGTTCTGGAACGCAGTCAAGAACACGCTGGTGATCACTGCTTTCCAGCTGGTGTTCTACTTCCCGATCCCGATCATCCTGGCGATCCTGCTGAACTCGATCCTCAATGAGAAGGTCCGCACGGTCATCCAATCGATCGTGTATCTGCCGCACTTCTTCTCCTGGGTGGTGGTGGTCTCGATCTTCCACCAGATCCTGGGCGGCGCCGGTCTGCTCAACCAGTTCACCCGCGAGTTCGGTCTCGGCACGGTGAACGTCATGACCGATCCCGATACGTTCCTGTTCCTCATCACGTCTCAGGTGGTGTGGAAGGACGCCGGCTGGGGCATCATCGTCTTCCTCGCCGCGCTGAACGCCATCGATCCGGCCCTGTATGAGTCCGCCGCGATGGACGGCGCAGGGAAATGGCGCCGCATCTGGCACATCACCCTCCCCGGTATGCGGGCGGTGATCGTGCTGCTGCTGATCCTCAACCTCGGCAATTCCCTGACGGTCGGCTTCGAGCAGCTGATCCTCCAACGGGACGCTGTCGGCGCCGGTCGCGCCGAGGTCCTGGACACCTTCGTCTACTACACGGGCGTGCAGAACGGCGACTGGAGCTACGCCGCTGCCGCCGGACTCCTGAAGGGAGTGGTCAGCATGATCCTGGTGCTGGGAGCCAACAAGATCGCGCATCTGTTCGGTGAGGCGGGGGTGTATCAGAAGGCATGAGCACCTCTATCGGGCCCGGGCCCAGCCCCGTCAGCGCGCCGGTTCGCCAGGGCGTGGCCACCGGCGTGCTCGCCGGCGCAGGCAGCCCGCCGCGCAAGCGCCGTCCCTCCTCGCGACCGGTCTGGGACGAGGACCCCTCGCTCCCGGCACAGGGCGCGAAGGGCATCGTGCTGGTGCTGATCTGTCTGGCGGTGCTGGTCCCGCTCTACACGATCATCCTTACCAGCCTCTCGCCGCAGGGCGCGATCACGCGGGCCGGCGGCCTGGTGCTGTTCCCCGACGGAATCACCCTGGACGCCTACCGCCAGGTGCTCTCGGGCGGCATCGTCACCCGCGCAGTGATCGTCAGCCTCGGGGTGACCGCGGTGGGCACGGCGCTGTCTCTGACGGTGTCGGTGCTGGCCGCCTACGGCCTGTCCCGGCCGGGGAGCCTCCTGCATACCCCGATCCTGTTCCTGATGCTGGGCACCATGTTCTTCGGCGCCGGCATGATCCCGATGTACCTGCTGGTCTCGGGGCTGGGACTGATCGACAGCTACTGGGCGCTGATCCTGCCCAGCGCCATCTCCGCCTTCAACATCGTGATCATGCGCGGCTTCTTCCAAGGCATCGACCAGGGCATCCTAGAGTCTGCACGGATCGATGGCGCTTCGGACTGGCGGATCCTGTTCCAGATGGTGCTCCCGATGTCGAAGGCGGTGGTGGCCGTGGTCGCCCTGTTCTATGCCGTCGGCTACTGGAACGCCTTCTTCAACGCGATCCTCTACATCAACGACTCTGCCATGCAGCCTCTGCAGGTGGTGCTGCGCAGCTTCGTGCTGCAGGGCGTCTCTGTTCCGGGCCAGGTCGATGTGGGCTCGGGCGAGGTGGCCACGCTCGCGGTGCAGATGGCGGTGATGGTGATCGCGCTGGTGCCGGTGGTGATCGTGTACCCGTTCATCCAGCGCCACTTCAAGACCGGCGTCATGATCGGCGCGGTCAAGGGCTGACCGACGTGCTGCGAGGGACGAGCGGTAGGAGGTCGGCGAGTGTGTGGAGGCTGACCGACGTGCTGCGAGGGACGAGCGGTAGGAGGTCGGCGAGTGTGTGGAGGCTGACCGACGTGCTGCGAGGGACGAGCGGTCAGGCCTGCAGCCGATGGGTGGTGTCGCGCTCGATGAGTGATGGCGCTATCAGCTGGTCGCGGGGGTCCCCGCGCCCCTCGATGAGATCAGTCGCCGTGGTCACTGCGGCCCGGCCGATCTCCGCGACAGGAATCTCGACAGCCGTGTACTCCACGGCACCGAGCAGGGTCGTCTCCCGGGGAGCGATGGCCACGACCTGCAGGTCGGCAGGCATCGAGATCCCTTCGGCCGCCAGTGCCCGGTGGATCGCAGGCAGCGCGCTCTCGTTATGGATGACCAGTGCATCAGGACGGTCGTTCGTGAGGATCGTGCGGATCATCTGCCCCGTGGAGTCGACCTCATGGTCGTGGACCAGGTGACGGGCTGGCAGCTCGAGGCGGGCACAGGTATCCCTGAAGCCTCGGGTGGCGCGGTCGGCGTAGGTGGCGTGACGGGTCTGGGTCGCCGCAGGCGATCCGATCATCACCAGTCGTCGAGCACCTCGGCGATGCAGTTCGGTCACGGCCAGCGTCGAAGCCTGTTCGAAGTCGAAGTCGACCCGGGGGATGCCGAGCGCCTGGCTCGGATAGCCCAGCAGCACGACGGGACGTGCGGCGTCGGCCAGGACCGGGATCCGCGGATCGTCTTCGACCACGTCCATCACCACCAGTGCGTCGACTTTGCCCTCTGCGAGCACTCGCACGGTCGCCTCATGGTCCTCTGCCGCGATCAGGAGGATCTCGCTGGAGGCTGCGTGGGCAGCCGTCATCAGCGAACGGACGAACATCATCACCACGTGCGCATCGACATCCGCAGCCAGCGGGACCGCGAGCCCGATCGTTCCGGCTCGCTGCGAGGCGAGGGCGCGAGCCCCCGCATGGGGGTGGTAGCTCAGGCGCGTGATCGCCGCATTGATCCGTTCCCTGGTCGCTGCGGAGATCGCCCTCTTGCCGCTCAGCGCGTAGGAGACGGTGCTCAGGGAGACGCCGGCCTCGCGCGCAATATCCGACATGGTGGCCATGGCGCCGCCTCTCTGCCAGGAGGAATGTGAATGACGATGAGAAGTGCGATGTCCCGATCTTGTGACGTATTGTCCCATCTTCGCGCCCAGCACGGCGTGCGCGGAGCGCTCTTCGGCGCAGATTACAACCCCGAGCAATGGCCTCGCGAGGTGCATGCCGAGGATCTGGATCTGATGGATCGCGCCCATGTCGACTTCGTGACTGTCGGGGTGTTCTCCTGGGCGCGGCTGGAGCCGGAGCCGGGACGCTTCGATGTGGCATGGCTCGACCAGGTGCTCGATGACCTCCATGCGCGAGGCATCGCCGTGGACCTTGCGATCCCGGTCGCGTCACCACCCCCGTGGCTCGGCGTGATGCACCCGGGCTCCCTCCCGGAGACCCGCTCGGGAAGCACTCTCTGGTGGGGTTCGCGCAATCAGTTCAACCCGTCCTCTCCCGCCTATCGTGAGGCAGCCAGACGGATCACGCGGATGCTGGTGCAGCGATATGCGGAGCATCCGGCGGTGGTGATGTGGCACGTCGGCAACGAGTACGGCCAGCTGTCCCATGACGACAGCACCGCCGGTGCCTTCCGTGCCTGGCTGCAGGCGCGTTATGGTGACATCGATGTGCTGAACCAGGCGTGGGGGACCACGGTGTGGTCGATGGGGCTGCGCGGGTTCGAGGACGTGATCCCACCCCGCGAGACGCCCTATCTCTTAAATCCTGCGCTCGAGCTCGACTTCGCCCGCTTCACCTCAGATCAGCTGCTGGACTGCTATCTCGATCTGGCGGGGATCATCCGTGAGGCGGCGCCCGACGCCTGCATCACCACCAACTTCATGGGCTTCTTCCCGCTGGTCGACTACGGGGCGTGGAGCGAGCATGTCGATGTGCTGGCGGATGACCACTACACAGACCCGGCGGATCCCGCCTCCCGCCTGACGGCCTCGCTGACCCACTCCTATCTGCGCACTCTGGGGCACGGGCGTCCGTGGGTGCTGATGGAGCAAGCGGCGGGAGCCGTGAACTGGCGCGCCCACAACGTGCCGAAGACCGCCGCTCAGAACCGTCTGGATACCTGGCGCGCTCACGCCCACGGCGCCGATGTCATCTCCTACTTCCAGTTCCGCCAGGCGGCGAGCGGACCCGAGACCTTCCACTCGGCCCTGGTCCCGCATGCAGGGGCGGACACCGCCCGATTCTGCGGAGTCGCCGAACTCGGGCGCGAGCTCGACGACAGCCCGCTGGCGGACATCGCCCCCGGCACCTCTCGGGTGTTCTTCGTCCACGACTGGGAGTCCTGGCGCGCCGCCGTGGGAGGAGGCCGGGCCACGTCGGCTCTCGACCCGATCGCGCAGAACGAGATGTATTACGAGCCGTTCTTCCGTGCCGGGGAACGGGTCGACATCGGCCCGTCGACCCTGTTCGCCCCCACAGAAGAATTCGGAGCAGCAGAAGGCGGTGCAGAACCGTCGGGAAGCAGCCTGCACAGTCGCTATGACCTCGTCGTGCTGCCCTCACAGTTCCTTGCCCGGGCCGAGCTGACCCCGGTACTGGAGCAGTTCGTGCGGGACGGAGGCCAGCTGCTCATTGGCCCGCACAGCGGGGTCGTGGACCAGGATGTCCGTGCTCATCTCGGCGGCTTCGGAGGCGGCCTGCTCGAGCTCGCAGGGGTGTTCCGCGAGGAGCCGTGGCCGCTCGCAGCGCCGATCGTCGTCTGCGACGACACGGGGGCGGAGGCCGAGGTGTCACGATTCGTCGAGGTTCTGCGCACGACGACGGCGCATCGCCTCTGGACCGTGGCGGAGGGTGCACTGCAGGGGCGACCGGTGGTCACCCACCGGGAGCTGGGGAAGGGGGCGATCTGGTACCTCGGCGGCCTGCTGGATCCTGAGACGCTCCATTCCGTGATCGGACGGGCCGCGGCTGCCGCGGGCCTGGAGCTGGCCAGCCTCCCTGAGCAGGTCGAAGTGATCCGTCGCGGGGAGGCCGTGGTCGTCCTGAACCATGGCAGTTCACCGGCACGGCTCAGCATCGCGGGTGCGGACCTGGAGGTGCCGGGGGAGGAGCTTGTGGTCTGGCGGCCGGCATGAGGATGCTGCGCGGCTGAGCCCGTCGGGGCCCGGTTCCTTCCTGTGAAGGGCGTGGTCGTGACCCTGGTGAAAGCAGTCACGGATAGGGCCGTTACCGGAGCGTCAATTGCAGGTGGTCGCATAGGCTCCCGGGAGAAAACGACATAAGGGCGAGACGAAGAGACGGACGGTCCAGGTGTCTGAGGACAGCAATAACAGGGGCGACCACGGCCAGGGCGACAAGAGTCGGTACGGCCAGCGGCGCGACGACAATTCCACGACACCGCACTCCCGCTCGTCGTCCGGCGACGGGCGCGGGCGGCCCAGGACTCAGGGGTCCTGGGAGAAGGACGGGCCGCGCAGCGCCCGTCAGGACCGCCCCCGCTCTGTCGGCGACGCGTCCGGGACCGCACGGAAGCGGCCCTACCGCCCCAATGACGAGACCGGCCGCACCAGCGGTGGACCGCGTCGTGATGACCGCGGCTCATCCTGGTCTCAGCGGCCGCGCCGCTCCGAGGATTCCGGGGGCTTCCGAGGAGGCCAGGACTCTCGCGGCAGTGACTCCCGCGGCAGTCGTGATGACAAGCCCTGGGAGAAGCGGGACCGCAAGGACTACCGACCGCGCGAAGAGCGCAGCGGCGGCCGTCCGGAGCACGCTCGCGGCGACGCCGGCTCGCGCCGTGAGGACAAGCCCTGGGAGAACCGTGGTGGCGTTCGCCCCGCCGGTTCCCGTCCGGACTCTCGCGGTGGCCGGGAGGACCGGCCCTGGGAGAACCGGGACCGCAAGGACTACCGCCCCCGCGAGGACCGCGGTGGTGCTCGCCCCGCCGGTTCCCGTCCGGACTCTCGTGGTGGCCGTGAGGATAAGCCCTGGGAGAACCGGGACCGCAAGGGCTTCCGCCCCCGTGAAGATCGAGATGCTCGTCCGCGCGAGGACCGTGGTGGTCGGCCGTCAGGTTCCCGTCCGGACTCTCGTGGTGGCCGTGAGGACCGGCCCTGGGAGAACCGCGACCGCAAGGACTACCGCCCCCGCGATGACCGTGGTGGCGCTCGCCCCGCCGGTTCCCGTCCGGACTCCCGTAGCGGTCGCGAGGACAAGCCGTGGGAGAAGCGGGATCGTCAGGACTTCCGTCCGCGTGAGGACCGCAGCGGTGGTCGCCCCGATCATGCACGCGGCGACGCCAGCGGACGCCGTGAGGACAAGCCGTGGGAGAAGCGGGACCGCAAGGACTTCCGCCCCCGTGAAGATCGGGATGCGCGACCGCGCGAGGACCGTCCGTGGCGCGAAGATCGCCCGCGTCGGGATGACCGCGACACCCGCGGTAGCCGGGGACGCAGTGATTACGGCGGTGCACGTGACCATGGCGGTGCACGCAGCCACGGTGGAGTGCGCGATCACGGTGGAGCACGCGATCACGGCAGGGACCGCCCTGAATATGCACCCCGAGACGACTCGCGCAACACCCGTCCGGGCCAGGAGGCTCGTGCTGACCGGCCGATCGAGCCCCGCATCCCGGAGAGCATCACGGGGCGGGAGCTGGGCAAGGACATCCAGGCAGAGCTGCGCGGGCTGAGCAAGGACACCGCAGAGCGGGTCTCCCGCCATATGGTCGCGGCCTACCTCCTGGAGGAGTCCGACAACGAGACCGCGCAGGCGCATGCCCGCTTCGCTGCGCGCCTCGGCGGTCGTGTCGGTGCGGTGCGAGAGGCTCACGGCATCATCGCCTATCGCGCCGGCGACTTCCGCACGGCGTCGCGCGAGCTGCGCACATCGCTGCGCATCACCGGGCGCACTGATGTGCTGCCGATGATCGCGGATTCGGAGCGTGGGCTGGGCAGGCCGGAGCGTGCCCTGGACATCGCCTCCTCGGAGGATGCCTCCGATCTCGGCGTCAATGCATCGATCGAGCTGATCATCGTGGTGGCCGGTGCCTACGCGGATACGGGGGACATCGAGACTGCTCTGCGCACGCTCGAGATCCCCGCGCTGCGGCACAAGGTCGAGGGACGCTGGCAGGTGCGCCTGTGGGTCGCCTACGCCGATCTCCTCGAGCGTGCGGGCCGTCCCGACGAGGCGAAGCGCTGGCTCACGCTGGCGGCGGATGCCGACTCCGAGGGAGTGACCGACGCCGCCGAGCGTCTGGGCCGCCCGGCTCCGCAGCCGGCGGAGGAGCCCACCTGGGCCGACGACGAGCAGATCTCGGTCCTCGACGCCTACGACCCTGATGCTGATGCTGATGCTGATGCTGATGCTGATGCTGATGCTGATGCTGATGCTGATGACTTCGACGCCGAGGGCGAGAACGGCTTCGAGGGCGAGAACGACTCCGAGGAGGAGGACGAGCTGCCCGCGGGCGCCTCCGACGAGGTCGACGCAGAACTCTCTGACGCTGACGTGGAGGAGCCCGCTGACGTCGACGAGCCTGCTGATGCGGGGGAGCCTGCTGACGTGGAGGAGCCCGCTGTCGAGGGAGTGTCCTCCGACGCGGCCGAGCCCGCCACGGCCGATGAGCTGCCTGAGGCTTCTCTGCCCGCAGAGGAGAAGATCGAGGAGACGCGAGCATCGGAGGAGTCGGCATGATCCGTCGGCCTGATCCTTCGCTGCTGGATCTGTACGATGCGCTGCTGCTGGATCTCGATGGGACGCTGATGCACGGCGCCCAGCCGATCCCGCACGCCGCCGAGGCGGTGGAGATCGCGCGTGCCGCCGGTCGCACCGTCGTCTTCGCGACGAACAACGCCTCCCGCACTCCGCAGCAGGCCGCTGACCACCTCGCAGTGGTCGGTGTCGCTGCCCGGCCCGAGGAGTTCGTGACCTCACCTCAGGTGGCGTCGCGGCTGCTCGCAGACCGTCTCGAGGCAGGCTCGAAGGTGCTGATCGTCGGTGGTCCCAGCCTCGCCGCCCAGATCCGGGAAGTCGGCCTCGAGCCGGTGGACACCGACAGCGAGGATGTGGTCGCCGTGGTCCAGGGCTGGTCCCCGGATCTGGACTGGTCGTTGCTGGCAGAAGGTGCCTACGCGATCAGGCACGGTGCCTTCTGGATGGCCACCAACATCGACGCGACACTTCCCACCGAGCGCGGGCTGGCGCCCGGCAACGGTTCCATGGTGGCGGTGCTGCGGCACGCCACCGGGGCCGAGCCTGCGGTCGCCGGCAAGCCGGAGCCGGGCATGTTCGAGGTCGCCGCCCGGGATCAGGGCGCACGGCGCCCCTTGATCATCGGCGACCGGCTGGACACCGACATCGAAGGGGCGGTGCGTGCAGGGATGGACTCCCTGCTGGTGCTCACCGGAGTGGATGGGATCGAGTCTGCGCTGCGCGCAGAGCCGGTGCGCCGACCCACCTTCATCCTGCCCGACCTCGAGCAGCTCGCTGCTCCCTTCCCGCTGCCCGTCGTCGACGGTGAGACCGCCCGCTGCGGAGCAGTCCGCGCCCTCTGGCGCGAGGGAGACATCGAGCTGCACGGAGAGGTCGAGGATCCGCGGATCCTGCGGGCGGTGCTGGCGCTGCTGGCGAGCCACAGCGCCGAACAGGCCTGGCGCGGCGAGCTCCGCGACCAGCACGGTGCCGCAGTGCAGCCCACGGACCGGTGAGCGGCGACCGACTCGACGTCGCGCTGCTCACCGCCGGCCTCGCGCGGTCCCGCACCCATGCTCGGCGCATCATCGAGGAGGGGCGGGCCAGGCTCGACGGCCGCACGGTCACCCGTCCCGCCACGCCGGTCCCTGCCGGCGCCGAGCTCGCCGTCGTCGATGTGCCCGACGGGATCGAATACGCCTCCCGGGCCGCGCACAAGCTCGCCGGTGCCCTCGATGCGCTCGGCCTGGACCCGGCGGGCCTGAGCTGCCTGGATGCGGGGGCCTCCACCGGTGGGTTCACCGATGTGCTGCTGCGCCGCGGTGCGGCCTCGGTGATCGCGGTCGACATCGGCCGCGATCAGCTCGCAGACCATGTGCGTGAGGATTCTCGCGTCACCGTCCTCGACGGCACCAGTGTGCGCGATCTCCATCCCGCGCTGCTGGGAACGAGCGTCGACCTCCTGGTCGCGGACCTCTCCTTCATCTCCCTGCGCACAGTCCTGGCGGCCCTTGGATCAGTGGTCCGGCCCGACGGGCAGCTGCTGCTGATGGTGAAGCCGCAGTTCGAGGGGGGAAGAGCAGCCCTGCCGAAGTCCGGCGTCGTGAGCGACCAGGCGGAACGGGTGCGGGCGGTGCGCGAGGTCGCAGAATCGGCCGCCGGATCCGGGCTCTCCGCAGCAGCTGTCGGGCCCAGCACGCTACCCGGACAGGACGGCAACCGTGAGTACTTCCTGCATCTGCGTCCGCACGGCACGGCGTTCACGCTGGATGCCGAGGCCTGTGACATGATCGAGTCTGCCGTGCGCGGGGACCGTCCGCGGCGACGCCACGACCAGCACCCCAGCCAGGAGGACTGACCCCGATGCGACGGTTCCTCCTCTACGTCCATACGGGCCGCCGAGCGGCGCTGTGCGCGACGCTCACGGTGCTCGAGGAGCTCCGGCTGCGTGGCGTGCGTGCGATCGTCGTCCAGCAGCAGGTCGACGAGATCCTCGCCCTGCCCGAGGACATGGCACCCCCGCGCCTGCTGACCTTCCTCACCAACGGCGCCGTCGATGTGCTCGAATCCGTCACGGCGGAGGATCTCGTCGAACTCGGCATCGTCCTCGGCGGCGACGGCACCATCCTGCGCGCCCTCGAGGCCGTGCGCGAGGCGGACATCCCCGTCCACGGAGTGAACCTCGGTCATGTCGGCTTCCTCGCCGAGAGCGAGGTCGAGGATCTCTCGATCACCGTCGCCCGCCTGCTCGACGGCGATTACGACATCGAGAAGCGTTCGACCCTCGACATCTCGGTGCTGGATTCGGATGACGCCCTCCTCGCCCATCACTGGGCGTTGAACGAGGCCTCCCTCGAGAAGGCCGACCGGCAGAAGATGATCAACGTCGCGATCGAGATCGACGGGCGCCCGGTCTCCTCCTTCGGGGCGGACGGCGTGCTGCTGTCCACCTCCACCGGCTCGACGGCCTACGCCTTCAGCGCCGGCGGACCGGTGATCTGGCCGGAGGTCGACGCGATGATGCTGATCCCGCTGGCAGCGCACGCCCTGTTCGCCAGGCCGCTGGTGCTGGGGCGTTCCTCCGAGGCGGCGATCGAGATGACCCTCGACAACCGCGAGGACGGCATCCTCACCCTGGATGGCCGACGCACCGAGGACATCACCGCAGGGATGCGCATCGAATCCCGGCTCTCCGAGCGGTACGTGCGGCTGGCGCGGCTGGCGCCGACGCCCTTCGCGGACCGGCTCGTCGAGAAGTTCCAGCTGCCGGTGGTGGGCTGGCGGGGTCGCAGCCCCGGCACCCGCTGAGGGCAGGAGGCACCACCATGCTGTCAACCCTGCGTATTCGTCAGATCGGTGTGATCGACGACGCCATGCTCGATTTCGGGCCCGGATTCACCGCGCTGACCGGTGAGACCGGGGCGGGCAAGACGATGATCGTCACCGGCCTGACCATGCTGCTCGGCGAGCGGCTCGACCGCGGTCGCACCCGCGGCTCCAGCACCGTCGACGGCACCCTCGCCCTGGCAGGCCACACCGAGCTCGCCGCCGCGCTCGACGAGCTGGGCGCTGAAGAGGAGGACGGCGAGGTGCTGGTGGTCCGACGGGTCACCCGCGATGGCCGCTCCCGCGCCCAGATCGGAGGGGTCCCGGTGCCGATCGGCACGCTCGCCCGTCTCGTGGGCACGGCGGTCACGGTGCACGGCCAGTCCGATCAGCAGCGTCTGCGCGACCCCGAGGCCCAGCGCGATGCGCTGGATCGCTTCGCCATCGCTGAGATCGGACCGCTGCTCACCCGCCACCGCGAGATCTGGCGCGAGCGTTCCACACTCACCGAGCGTCTGGCCGAGCTCGATGAGCTGCTGACTGAACGAGACCGGCGCGGCGCTGCGCTGCGTCAGGCCCTCGAGCGGCTCGAGCAGTCCGACCCGGTCGAGGGGGAGGACGAGGATCTGCGTGCCGAGATCGAGCGGCTCGCCAATGCCGAGGAGCTGCGCGGCGCCGCCGGGCAGGCAGCATTGGCCCTGGTCGGTGACGATGACGGCCCCGCCGCCGCACCGCTGCTGGCACTCGCGGCGGAGAGCCTGGGACGCGCTGCCCGCACCGATACGACTCTGGAACCGCTGGTCGAGCGGATGGACGCCGTGCGCCTCGAGCTCTCGGACGTCGCCGCGGAGATCTCCCGCTATGCAGACAGCATCGACGGCTCGCCCAGCAGGATCGAGGAGGCCAATGAACGTCTCCATGAGCTGACCCTGCTGGTCCGGGACCTCGGCGCGATGCTGCCGGGCCCGGACGGCCCGGCCGGGGACATCACCACGCTGCTGGCCACCTCCCGCACCGCCGCGATCGCTCTGGACCGCTATGAGGGTGCCGAGGAGGAGCGGGCCGAGACCGTCGGCCGGCTCGAGGGTCTTGAGGCGGACCTCTCCGAGACCGCTGCGGCGCTCACCGAGGCCCGCCGCATCGCCGCCTCTGCTCTGTCCTCCGCGGTGCAGGAGGAGCTGCGGCATCTCGAGATGCCCGACGCCGATATCCGAGTGGAGGTGTCCGTACAGAGCCATCGCTCCCACGGCTGCGACGCCGTCGCGATCCTCCTCGCCCCGCATCCCGGCGCCGACCATCTGCCCGTCGCCCAGGCCGCCTCCGGAGGTGAGCTCTCCCGGGTGATGCTCGCCCTCGAGGTGGCGCTGTCCTCCTCCCGGAACGATCGCAGCGCGGCACCGGTGTTCGTCTTCGACGAGATCGATGCGGGGATCGGCGGCCGTGCCGCCCTCGCCGTCGGGCAGCGGCTCGCCCGACTGGCACGTCATGCCCAGGTCATCGTGGTCACCCACCTTCCTCAGGTCGCTGCCCACGCCAGCACCCACCTGCAGATCGTGAAGTCCTCCACCGACGGCACCACCAGCTCCACGGTCGAGCATCTGGACAAGCCGGCACGGATCCGGGAGCTGGCACGGATGCTCGCCGGTGACGACGCCTCCGACCTGGCCCTCGCCCATGCCGAGGAGCTCCTGGACGAGGCACGTGCGGTCGCGACTTCTGATGAGACTCCGCCGGGAGCGCGACGATGAGCGCTGTGCGCTCGGTGACCGGAACCGCCCGGCTCGGCAAGCGCACCAAGGACCTCACCAAGCGGCTCCAGCCCGGTGACATCGCGATCATCGACCATGAGGACATCGACCGCGTCGCCGCTGAGGCCCTGGTCGAACGGGAGCCGGCCGCCGTGCTCAACGTCGCGGCGTCGACCTCCGGGCGCTACCCGAACGCCGGTCCCCGAATCCTGATCGATGCAGGCATCGTCCTGGTCGACAGCTTCGGC
Source organism: Brachybacterium sp. AOP42-C2-15 (assembly GCF_052377065.1). Taxonomy (NCBI): domain Bacteria; kingdom Bacillati; phylum Actinomycetota; class Actinomycetes; order Micrococcales; family Dermabacteraceae; genus Brachybacterium; species Brachybacterium sp. AOP42-C2-15. The sequence goes on along the minus strand of NZ_JBQSWK010000019.1, from coordinate 54,360 downwards.
GAGTCCGTGTTCGAAGGGGTCCGTGACGGGGAGACGATCACCGTGACGGACGGCGAGGTGCAGCTCGAGGGGACTCCGATCGCCGCCGGCACCCGACAGGACGACGAGAGCGTCACCGCCTCCCTCGAGATCGCGCGCGAGGGCCTGTCCGAGCAGCTCGAACTGTTCGCCGAGAACACCATGGAATACATGCTGCGGGAGCGGGATCTGCTGCTGGACGGCATCGGCGCGCCCGAGGTGCGCACCCGCATGGACGGGCGACCGGTGCTGATCGTGGTGCGCGGCTACCACTACAAGGAGGACCTGGCGACCCTCAAGCCCTTCCTCCGCGAGAACCGACCGATCATCATCGGTGTCGACGGCGGTGCGGACGCTGTGATCGACGCCGGGTTCCATCCGGACATGATCATCGGGGACATGGACTCGGTCTCCGACCGTGCCCTGCGCAGCGGTTCCGAGCTCGTGGTCCATGCCTACCGTGATGGCCGCGCCCCGGGGATGGAGCGGCTGACGGAGCTGGGCCTGGACCGGGACGCGATCTCGTTCCCGGCCTCCGGCACCAGCGAGGACATCGCGATGCTGCTGGCCGACGAGAAGGGCGCTTCGGTGATCGTGGCCGTCGGCACTCACGGCACCCTGGAGGAGTTCCTGGACAAGGGACGCGCCGGGATGAGCTCGACCTTCCTGACCCGGCTGCGCATCGGGTCCAAGCTGGTGGACGCCAAAGGCGTCTCCCGCCTGTACCGTCAGAGGATCTCCACCTTCCAGCTGGTGCTGCTCGCACTGGCCGGGCTCGCCGCACTCGCGGTCGCGCTCTGGGCGACCCCCGGAGGGCAGGCGCTGGTCCAGATCTTCGGCGCCCGCCTGGATGGGATCCTGTCCTGGTTCACCTTGCTGTTCTCACCCCGGGCCACCGGGTCGTAGGAGGGTCTCGACCCCGTGATCGATTTTCGTTACCACCTCGTCTCCCTGATCTCCGTGTTCCTGGCACTGGCGGTCGGCATCGTGCTCGGCGCCGGCCCGCTGCGTGAGAACCTCGGCGACCAGCTCGCCGGCCAGGTCGAGCAGCTGCGCACCGAGCAGGAGCAGCTGCGCGGCGACACCGAGGAGCTCTCCGCGAAGCATGACCAGCTGGCGACCTTCATCACCGAGCTGGGTCCGGAGCTGGTCGCCGGCACCCTCGACGGGAAGCAGGTGGCTCTGTTGGCCGACGACAGCTCCACCCGCCCGGGCACCGAGCGCATCGTGACTCTGCTGGAGGACGCCGGGGTCGGGTCCACCGTCCAGATCAACCTGCTCCCCGCCCTCTGGGCCCCCGATGCGGAGCAGACCCGTGCGCAGGCGCTGGAGACGGTCCGCTCGATCGCCCCGGCGGTGCTGCCCGAGGACCCCGAGGGGGAGCTGACCGACAGTGCTCTGCTCTCGGCCATGATTCCCAGGCTGCTGCACTCAGATGCCGAAGGCGGGCTCACCCCCGAGCTGCGCACCCAGCTGTGGCAGGTGCTGATCGATCATGACCTGGTCTCGATCGATGGTGAGGCGCCCGTGGCGGTCGATGCTGTGATCTATGCCAGCGCCGCCCCCGAGGAGCTCGCCGATGCGAAGGAGGATGAGCAGGTCGCGACCGAACGTGCGCAGGGCCTGCTCGCCTCCCAGACCAACCTGCTCGGAGAGCTCGCCCGCACCGGTCTTCCCGCAGTGGTCTCCGCGGCCACCCCCGGGAACGATGCCTCCACCGGCGTCCTGCGCACAGTGCGCGGGGACGCCAGCTTCGATGCCCTCTCGACCACTGATCGGCTCCAGGAAGCTGACGGCCCGCTGCTGTCGGTGCTCGCCCTGATCGAGCAGTCGCGCGGTGGCAGCGGGGCGTACGGCACCACCGGTGACGCCGAGAACCGGCTGCCCGCGCTTCCGGAGACTCAGGGCCTCGAGGAGCAGGCTGCTGACCAGCAGGGCGATGGCGGAACTGCAGAGACTGGCACGCAGCCCTCCGATGGCGGGGGAGAGGGATGATCGGCGCGCTGCGTGAGGAGCTGCGACGCACGAACTTCGCCGGCCGTGAGGTGAGCCTGGCCGAGGGTGCACTGGTGATCGGCGGGGTGGTCGCGCTGTCCCTGCGCACCGGTCGCCCCGCAGATCCATGCGTCCTGGCCGGCATCGGCACTCTGGGCCTGGTCGATGACCTGCTCGAGCCTCGTCAGCGTCGCGCGGGACGACCCGTCTCCAAGGGTCTGCGGGGTCATCTCGGCGCGCTGCTGGAGGGCCACCTGACCACGGGCGCCGCCAAGGCGCTCGGGATCCCGCTGCTCTCCTTGGCGGGCGTCCTCTCCGCCCCCTCTCCCCGCGGAGCGGGAATGGTCCTGGCCGATGCCGCGCTGGTCTCCGGTTGCGCGAACCTCGCGAACCTCCTGGATCTGCGTCCCGGGCGGGCGCTGAAGGCCGTGCTGCCTCCGGCTGCTCTGCTGCTGCTCGTCCCGGCGGGCACCGACCGTGCTCGCACCGGCGAGCAGCTCGCGCTGGCCGCTGCGCTGCCCGGGCTGCTGGCGCTGCCGGCCGACCTCCGAGAGCGCGGGATGCTCGGAGACGCCGGTGCCAACGTGCTCGGCGCCGCCGTGGGAAGCGCTGCGACCAGGCTGCTGCCCGCCCCAGCCCGGATCTCTCTGCTGGCCGCGGTGGTGGCGCTGACGCTCGCCAGTGAGAAGGTCAGCTTCAGCGCCGTGATCGACTCCACCGCACCGCTCCGCCGGCTGGACCGGCTGGGGCGGCTGCCGGTCTCCGCTGAACGCTCGGCTGAGCGGCCGGCTGAGGGCACGTCTGAGGGCTCGGCTGCCGACCCGGACCCGGCGGCTGAGGAGGAACGATGAACTCGACCCCTGGGCGTCCCACGCCGTCCCGGCCCACCGCTGAGATGAGCAGTCGTCGAGGCGGGATCACCCGATCGGTGCTGCGCGGTGCGGGCGTGATCCTGCTGGTGACCGTCTTCGCACGGATCGCGGGCTTCGTCCGCTACCTGGTGTTCGGGGCGAGCGTCGGCGCGGGGGACGTGGGCACCGCCTACACCACGGCGAACATGCTCCCCAACGTCCTGTTCGAGGTCGTCGCCGGCGGCGTCCTCGCCGCAGTGGTGGTGCCCTTGATCGCGGGACTGGTCCCGGAGGGGGACCCGAAGGATCTCGTCGGCGCCGAGGAGAGCGTGGACCCGAGACAGGTCGGGGAGCTTCGCGCCGAAGGGCGGGGGCGCTCCGCCCGCGAAGGCGCCGCGCTCGTCGACCGCATCGTCTCGAGCCTGCTCACCTGGACGCTGCTGGGAACCGGGCTGATGGCCGCGCTGGTGATCGCCTTCGCTGCCCCGCTGGCCCAGCTGCTGCTGGCCGCTGAGACGCCGGGCACCGCCGGTGTACCGCTCGGAGCGACTCTGCTGCGGATCTTCGCACTGCAGCTGCCGCTGTACGGGCTGTCCGTGGTGCTCGCCGCCTATCTGCAGGCCCGCAAGCGGTTCCTCTGGCCCGCGATGATGCCGCTGCTGTCTTCGATCATCGTGATGATCTCCTACCGGGTCTACGCCCATCTGGTGCCTCCCGTGGCGACCACCACGACCATCGACCCCTCGGCCGTGTGGTGGCTCGGGTGGGGCACCACCGCAGGCGTCGCCATGATGGCGCTGCCCGTGGTGGTCGTCGCGCTCCGGACGGGCCTGCGGCTGCGCCCGACGCTGCGGATGCCGGCCGGCTTCGGGCGGCGTGCGCTGGCCCTGGGCGGTGCCGGACTCGGGGCCGTCGGGGCGCAGCAGCTGGTGCTCGCGCTGGTGATGGTGCTCGCGATGCGAGCTGGCGGGGTGGGGACCCTGCCGGTCTTCCAGTACGCCCAGGCCCTCTATCTCCTTCCCTACGCCATTCTCGTGGTGCCCCTGGTCACTTCGGTGTTTCCGCATCTGTCGGAGCTGCGTCTGGTGGGGGACCGTTCCGGCTTCGCCAAGGTCGCCGCCGCTTCCGTGCGCACCGTGATGGCGGTCTCCGTGATCGGTGCCGCGATGCTGCTGGCCGCTGGGCCCGCGCTCGAGCAGTTCTTCCGCCAGATCGACAGGGCCGGGGCCACCGGGGTCGGCTCCACCACCGCGGGGCTCTCGCTGGGCCTGGTGGGCTTCGCCGTCTCCATCCAGTGCACCCGCATCCTCGCCGCGGCCCTGCGGGCCCGGGATGCGCTGCTGGTCGGCTCGGTCGGCTGGATGATCGCCGGCGCGGTGATCCTGATCATCGTGCTGCCCAGTCCTGAGCGCTCCGCGGCAGAGGCCTCGACCGCCTTCGGGCTCTCCATGGCTGTGGGGATGGCGCTGGCCGGGCTGGTGGGACTGGCACGGATCGCGGACGTCCTCGAGCACGGGGGACACCTCATTGCGGTGCGACGCACCGCGCTGATGGTCCCGGTCGCGCTGCTGGGCGGTGGGATCCCCGGGCTGCTGCTGGGCAGGCAGCTCGTGACCACCGACATGGGGGAGGTGGGCGCTGTGCTGGTCGGAATCGCCTGCGGTCTGATCGCCGGTCTGATCGCGGCTGCGGCGATGGCCGCGGCGGATCCGGAGCTGACCCGGAGGGCGCTGCGCCGCCTGCGGGGCGGACGTTTCGGCGCGGCGAGGTCAGCATCGTGACGATCCTGCTGGTGCGACCCACGGCGAGCGGCGGTCTGGCGGCGCATGTCGATCAGGAGCTGGCTCTGCTGGAGGCAGCCGGACGTGACGTCCGCGAGGCGCCGGTGCGGATCCGAGAACGTCCTGATCTGCTCGAAGATCTGCGCACCGTGAGGACGCTGCGGCAGATCCTGAGCAGCGCCACGCTCGCGATCCCCGCGACGACCACGACGACCGCCCAACCAGCTCAGCGCGCCCAGCCGGCCCAGCCGGCCGAATCCGCCGAGTCCGCCGAGTCCACCGAGTCCGCCGGGTCCCCGCGGTTCGCGCCGTCAGCGGTGACTGTCCATGCCCACGGGCTGCGAGCCGGGGCCCTGGCCGCGGTGGCGATGTGGGGCTTGAGCCGTCATCACCTGGTGGTCACGCTGCATAACCGCACCGTCGGCTCGTTGCCCACCCGTGTCGTCGGCGCGCTTCTGCTACGCCTGCTCGCCCGTCGGGCGAACACGGTGCTCGCCGTCTCTCCCGACCTCGCCGAGACCGCACGGAAGGCGGGGGCCGGCGACGTGCACCACGCGATCATCCCCGCGCCATCGCCGACCGACGCCGCGACCGGGGCCACCGACGCAGTGCTGGTGCCCATGGGCACCGACGCAGTGCCGGTGCCAGCGACTGCCGCTGCCGTACCGAGCGAGGCCCGGGGCGGGAGCCACCTGGAGATCCTCGTGATCGCCCGCCTGGCACCGCAGAAGGGGCTGCACGACCTGCTCGACGCCGCCGCGCTGCTGCGGGACGGCGCACCGGTGCGGATCCGAGTCGCCGGAGATGGTCCGCTCGCGCAGGAGCTGGACGCGCGGATCCACGCCGAACGGCTCCCGGTCGAGCTGCTCGGGCGGCGTGATGATGTCCCCGCTCTGCTGGCGGCCTGCGACCTGCTGGTCTCCGCGGCGCATTGGGAGGGGCAGCCGGTCTCGCTCCAGGAAGCCTTGAGAGCAGGCCGGGCGATCGTGGCGACGGATGCCGGTGGTACCCGCTGGGTCACCGCAGACGCCGCCCATCTGGTCCCGGTCGGTGATCCCGCAGCACTCGCCGCTGCGATCACCACGATGCAGGATCCTGCGCTGCGCAGCACCGCGGAGGAGTCTGCCCGCCGCCGGGCGCTCGAGCTCCCCACGGCCGAGGATCTGCTCGTCCAGCTCGACGAGGTGCTCGCGCCTGGCCCTCGCCACTGGTAGATTGGGGGTCCGTGGTAGATAACAGCGCGAGCGCCCCCCAGACCGGCACCAGCCCCCTTCAACGACTTGGGGCGGCCGCAGCGGCCAAGCCCTTCAGGAACCACGGCACTACCAAGCACATCTTCGTCACCGGCGGCGTCGTCTCGAGCCTCGGCAAGGGGCTGACCGCCTCGTCTCTCGGGATGCTGCTGAGCAGTCGCGGACTGCGGGTGACGATGCAGAAGCTCGATCCGTACCTCAACGTGGATCCGGGCACCATGAACCCGTTCCAGCACGGAGAGGTGTTCGTCACCGAGGACGGCGCCGAGACCGATCTGGACATCGGGCACTACGAGCGGTTCCTCGATGAGAACCTCACCGCGAACTCCAACATCACCACCGGCCAGGTCTACTCCACCGTGATCGCGAAGGAGCGCCGAGGCGAGTACCTCGGCGACACGGTCCAGGTGATCCCGCACATCACCGATGCGATCAAGGCGTCGATGCGCTCCCAGGCCGGGGACGACATCGATGTGATCATCACCGAGATCGGCGGGACCGTCGGCGACATCGAGTCCCAGCCGTTCCTCGAGGCGGCACGTCAGGTGCGCCAGGACGTGGGCCGGGACAATGTGTTCTTCGTGCACGTCTCCCTGGTGCCTTTCATCGGTCCGTCCAAGGAGCTGAAGACCAAGCCCACCCAGCACTCCGTGGCGGCACTGCGCTCGATCGGCATCCAACCCGATGCGATCGTGCTGCGCAGCGACCGTGAGCTGCCCGCCTCGGTGAAGGCGAAGATCTCCTCGATGTGCGATGTGGACCTCGACGCAGTGGTCACCTGCGCGGATGCCTCCTCGATCTATGAGATCCCGCGGGTGCTGCACGGGGAGGGATTGGACGCCTACGCCATCCGTCGCCTCGACCTGCTCAGCCATGACGTCGACTGGGCGCAGTGGGAGGAGCTGCTGCAGCGGGTCCATCACCCCGACTACGAGGTCAGCGTCGCCCTGGTCGGCAAGTACGTCGACCTGCCGGACGCCTATCTCTCGGTCACCGAGGCGCTGCGAGCCGGGGGCTTCCACCACCGCGCGAAAGTGAACCTGCGCTGGATCGAGTCCGATCTCTGCACCAGCCCCGAGGGGGCGGCGGAACAGCTCAAGGGGGTCGACGCGATCGTGGTGCCCGGCGGGTTCGGGGTGCGAGGGGTCGACGGGAAGATCGGTGCCCTCCGCCACGCGCGCACCCGTGGCATCCCTGCGCTGGGGCTGTGCTTGGGAATGCAGTCGATGGTCATCGAGTACGCCCGCAGCGAGCTCGCTCTGGCAGATGCCCACTCCACCGAGTTCGATCCGGACACCGCCCATTCGGTGATCGCCACCATGGCCGAACAGGCCGCCATCGTCTCCGGTCAGGGTGACCTGGGCGGGACGATGCGCCTGGGCTCCTATGAGCACACGCTGGTGGAGGGTTCACTCGCAGCCCGGACCTATGGCACCACCACGGTCTCCGAGCGTCACCGTCACCGCTACGAGGTCGGCAACGCGTACCGCGAATCGCTCGAGCAGGCAGGGCTGCGGATCTCGGGGACCTCGCAGCTCGAGGATGGCCACAGCCTGGTCGAGTTCGTCGAGCTCGACCCGGAGGTTCACCCCTTCTACATCGGCACTCAGGCGCACCCCGAGCTCAAGTCCCGCCCCACCCGCGCCCATCCACTGTTCGCGGGGCTGATCGGCGCAGCGGTTGAGCTGCAGAAGGCGACCCGGCTGCTGGAGGTCCCCTCGGAACCTGCCGATGCCGCACAGGACCTCGACGGCACGACGCCGAAGGACGACACGATGACGAAGGAGCGAGCAGATGACTGACCAGAACCGCGGCTCCGCGGAGAGCAGCACCGCCGAGAGCCGCACCGCCGAGAGCCGCACCGCTGAGAGCCGCACCGCTGAGAACCGCACCGCTGAGCACCGCACCGCTGAGAACCGCGCCGAGAGCGGCACCGAGGCGCCTCTGCGGGATCTGCCCGACCGCCGCCCGGTCGCCGCTCATCGCCTTCTGCATGAAGGCATGGTGTGGGATCTGGTGCGGGACACCGTGGACTTCGCTGAGGGAGTGCGCTTCGACCGCGAGTACGTCTGGCACACCGGAGCGGTGGCGGTGCTCGCCGTCGACGATCAGGACCGGGTGCTGATGATCCGGCAGTACCGCCATCCAGTGGGCCACAGCCTCTGGGAGATCCCGGCTGGCCTGCTCGATCTCGACGGCGAGGCACCGCACATCGCCGCGGCGCGGGAGCTCGCCGAGGAGACCGGATATGAGCCCGGGCAGATGCAGACCCTGGTGGATCTGCGTCCCAGCCCGGGAGGCAACGACGAGGTGATCCGCGTGTACCTCGCCTCCGGCGTGCGAGTGAGCTCCGCGGAGTTCGAACGCACCCATGAGGAGGCGGAGCTGATCTCCCGCTGGGTGCCGCTGTCCGAGGCGGTGACCGCGGTGCTCGAGGGCCGCATCACGAACGGGACCACGGTCTCCGCTCTGCTGGCGCTGCAGGTGCTGCGCAGCGCTGGATCCGAGCGCGCGACGCAGCTGCGAGCTGCCGACGCGCCGTTCATGGAGCGTCCAGGGAGGGACTGAACCGGCGCGGTCTGAACCGGCATGATTCGAACTGGTGCGGTCTCAGTCCAGCTTGCTGTCAGTCCTGCTCGGTGAGTGACCGGTGGATCACCGGAGCGGCCTGCTCGACCTGCCACGGCCGGGCGCCGAGTGCGGTCAGCTGCTCGGCGATCTCGGTCTCCTCCGGGGCCTGCTCGTGCTCCCACACCCAGTGGCGCAGCAGCGCGGGCTGGAGCAGGTTCTCCGGCGGCATCTCGAGATCCTCCGCCCGTTCACCGACGGCGGTGCGCACCAGCTGGTAGCGCTCGGCGACCTCGGGGTACTTCTTGGACCACAGCTTGTGCGGCGGGGGATAGGAGCGTTCGCTGCGCTCGGGCAGATGAGCCGGAGGCAGTTCGATCCCGGTGCGTGCGGCCTGCCACCAGGTGTCCTTGCGGCGGAGCTTAGCGGGCAGCGCACGGTCGAAGGCCTCCCGGCCTCGGGGTGCCTCCTTCGCGGCGGCGACGATGTCCCGATCCTTGATCACCCGGTGTGGGGAGAGGTCCTCGGCGCTCGCGATCTGATCGCGACGGTTCCACATCTCGCGGGCCGCCGCGAGCTGTCGGGTGCTGCGCAGGCCCCCCAGGCCGTGCAGCCCCCGCCAGCTGGAGGACCGGGTGGGTCCGTGCTCGCGGGTGCGCTCGTGCTCGAACTCCTGGCGCGCCCAGTCCTCCTTGCCCGCCGCGCGCAGCCGCTCGACCAGGACCTCACGGACCTCCACGAGCACCTCCACATCGAGGGCCGCGTAGCTGAGCCATCCCTCGGGCAGCGGGCGCCGCGACCAATCAGCGGCGGAGTGCTCCTTGGCCAGATGCAGTCCCAGGGTGTCCTCGACGACTGCGCCGAGACCCACCCGCTCCATCCCCAGCAGCCGCGCGGCCAGCTCGGTGTCGAAGAGCGCTGCCGGGTGCAGGCCGAGCTCGGCGAGGCTCGGAAGGTCCTGGCCCGCCGAATGCAGCACCCATTCCCGACCCGCCAGCAGCTTGATCAGGGTGCCCGGCATCGGGAATGCCAGGGGATCGATGAGCGCGGTGCCGGCCGCTTCGGTGCGCAGCTGGACCAGATAGGCCCGAGAGCTGTAGCGGTAGCTCGAGGCACGCTCGGCATCGACCGAGACCGGCTCCTCGGGAGCGGTGGCGGCGGCCTCGCACCAGGCCAGCAGCGGCTGGATCCGATCGATGACGGGCATGAGACCGTCGCGGGGCGCCTTGAGGTTTTTGAGCTGGGGCGAGTCCGTCACCGGGCGTCTCCCGCTTCCTCGGGGCGCGGTGCCCTCGCGCGATGGGTGGGGGCGATCGGGGCGATGCGCGGCGGTGCCGGGGGCAGACCGCCGGCCGCAGCAAGCATCGCGGTCCAGGCAGCGAAATGGGGCACCAGATCGATGGCCGGCAGTTCTCCCTGCCCGGCGTCCTGTTGTGCACTGGGGCTGTCCGAGGGTACGAGCGGCTCGGGCGTCCAGGACACCCGCATCTCGACGTCCACCGTGGACGCGCGCGAGGCGAGCGCCCCGTAGGACTGGGAGACCACCCGGGTGGCGGTGCAGCCCAGCTCCCGGGCCTCGGCCTCATGGAGCTCGAGGGACTCGGTGACCCAGGACCAGGCCACGTCGCCGAGCATCGACTCGATCGCGAACTCGGGTTCGAGCTGCGCCTGGACCAGCGCGACCATCCGGTATGTGCCGTCCCAGGACTCCTGCCCCTCCGGATCGTGCAGGATCACCAGGCGACCGGAGGCGAGCTCATCGTCATGCACGAGGATCTCGCCGGTGCAGGCCCACGTCGACGGTGCCATCCGCGACGGGGCGGGGATGGTGCGCCAGCTGAACTCTGCGGGCTGAGGAGCGTTGGTCATGGCGTCGATGGCGGCACGGAAGGTGTCATCGCTGGAGCGGATTCGATGGACGGACACGCAGGGAGGCTATCCGCGGCGTGACCTCGAGTCCGGCAGGCGCGCCGAGCTCTCCCCGCTCTGCGGGATCAGCTCGTCGTGCTGCGCGATCAGGCGGGGTCGGCGGCGCTCGCGCTCGCGTCGTCGCTATGGACCAGACTGATCGAGTTGATGCAGTACCGCTGGTCCGTCGGCGTCGCGAAGCCCTCTCCCTCGAAGACGTGACCCAGGTGGGAACCGCAGCCGGCGCAGCGCACTTCGATGCGCCGCATCCCCAGGGAGACATCCTCGAGCAGCTCCACGGCGTCGGAGTCCGTGGGGGCGTAGAAAGCTGGCCAGCCGCAGTGGGCGTCGAACTGGGTGGTGGCGGTGAACAGCTCAGCGCCGCACCCCTTGCAGGCATAGGTGCCCGCTGAGCGGACCTCCTCGTAGTCACCGGTGCCGGGGCGTTCGGTGCCGCCCTGTCGGAGGACCTGGTACTCACCAGGGGAGAGGCGCTCGCGCCACTCCAGATCGCTGACGGTGATCGGGTACGGACGGGTGCCGATGGGTTCGGTGGACATCTGAGAGCCTCCGATTCTGCGACGCCCGAGGGTGTCGCTCATACGAGCTGGCGATCGCTCGTGAGGGGATGGTGAACGAGGCGTTCACAGTCTCGATCCTAGCCCCCCGATAGGATGCGCGGTATGACGCGCGACCTCTACCGGACCCGCCGGACCACCGGCTCGCTGGGCCGTTTCCTGCCCCGCCCGCATCGTCCTGACCAGGCACGCTGGCCCGAGGTGGCCGTCTACGGCGCCGTCGGAGCGGCCTCGATGTTCGCGCTCAGCGGAGGCCTGCTCACCGTGGGGGCACGGGTCATGGCCAGACTGCCGCTGGTGCCGCGCGAGACCCTGCGCGGCCGCCGGGACGTGGCGATCCGCGCGGTCCACCCGGATCGAGTTCATCTGGACGACACCAAGGTCACCCGTCGCGGTGGGGTGCTCGCACTCCGCCAGGGCGGTGGCGCCGTCCACGTCCGGCTGGGGCCGGTCGACGGGCGGCCGACGCCCACCACCGTCTCGCGGCCCCGATGGGGCGATGACACGGCGGAGCCGCTCGAGGTGGACCGCGCCGCGAGCAACGGCTTCTACTGGGCCGGGACCCCGCAGACCGCTCACGGCCTGCCCACCGAGGAGGTCCAGATCGACTCGCCGGTGGGGCACATGCCCGCCTGGCAGGTGCGGCCCGATGCTGACCACGGCTCCGCCAGCGGCAATGAGGACACCTGGGCGATCCTCATCCACGGGCACGGCTCCGCGCGCGGTGAGGCGCTGCGCGTGATCCCGTTGCTGCACAGGCTGGGCCTGACAAGCCTGGCGATCACCTATCGCAATGACGTCGGCGCACCTCCCTCCGCTGACCGCATGCACCATCTCGGAGCCGCTGAGTGGGAGGACACCGAGTCCGCGATCGACTACGCGGTGGCGCAGGGGGCACGTCGGATCGTGCTGGTGGGATGGTCGATGGGCGGTGGGATCGCGCTGCGCACCTCCGTCCGCTCTGCGCATCGGGACCGCATCATCGCGCTGGTGCTGGACTCCCCGGCCGTGGACTGGCAGGACATCTTGTTCCATCACGCGACCTCCCTCAAAGCTCCCACTCCGATGCGACAGCTCGCCCTGTGGATGATGACCTCGCAGATCGGTGCCCGGATGGTGCGCCTGCATGAGCCGCTCGCGCTGCATGAGATGACGCCTCCGTACTACGCCGAGCGCCTCATCCATCCCACCCTGCTGTTCCATGCCCTGGATGACGAGACGGTCCCGCCCGAGCCCAGCAGGCAGCTTGCTGCGCTGCGGCCCGACCTCATCGAATTCGTCCCCTTCGAGGGCGCCTCTCACACCCGGGAGTGGAACCGCGACCCGGCCCGCTATGAACGGCTGCTCGCGGACTACCTGGTGCGCGAGCTGGGACTCGAGGAGTCCGTGGGCAGGGTCGAGGTGCCGGTGCGAGACCCCGCCTCTCCTGCTCTCGAGGGATCGATCGGCCTCCGACTCTGAACCGTCGCTGGCGGTCGTGAGGCCTGCGCCAGCACTGCCGCACCGGGGCCAGGCGGCGATGTGCGCCGCCGGGTGGCGGTCGGGGCGGTCAGGGAGGTCAGCGGCGGTCAGCGGCGGTCGGTGGCGACGAGTGGGGCTGCGCGGCGATGTGGTCTCGCTCATCCACCAGCGGCACCCGAGGCGGAGAACCGGCGAGCGCGGGATCCCGCCGCCTACACTGACCGGCGTGACCGATGCACTGAGCGACCGCCGGCCCGCACCCTCCCTCGAGCGCCTGCTCGCAGATCTGGTGCCGCCGCCGCGCTTCGCCCAGGCGCGGTTGGATAACTACGTCCCGGACCCCGCGTATCCCTCCCAGGAGGAGGCCAAGCAGCGCATCACCGCCTTCGCCGCTGCGCTCGGGCAGCCGCGCGGCGGCTTCCTGGCCCGCCTGCGCCGGAAGCCGGAGCCCGCGCTCGGCATCTACCTCGACGGCGGCTTCGGGGTCGGCAAGACCCACCTGCTCACCAGCTTGTTCCATGCGGTCGACGGCGCGCGCGTCTACGGCACCTTCGTGGAGTACACCGATCTGGTGGGGGCGCTCGGGTTCCAGAAGGCGGTCGACCTGCTGGGCGAGTCGCAGCTGGTGTGCATCGACGAGTTCGAGCTCGACGATCCCGGCGACACCCTGCTGATGACCCGTCTGATCCGCGAGCTCTCCGACCGGGGCGTCGCGATCGTCGCCACCTCGAACACCCTGCCCGATGCGCTCGGCGAGGGACGTTTCGCCGCCCAGGACTTCCTGCGGGAGATCCAGGCCATGGCTCAGCGGTTCCAGGTGCTGCGGATCGACGGCGAGGACTACCGGCGGCGTGACGGCGTCAGCGAGATCTGCACCCTTCCCGAGGCGGAGGTGGCTGAGCACGCCGGGTCCACCCCGGGGGCGACACTCGACAGCTTCGACCCGCTGCTGAAGCACCTGAGCACCGTGCACCCCTCCCGCTATGGCGCCCTGATCGATGAGGTCTCCTCAGTCCACCTCGTCGGCATGCATGGGCTCACCCGTCATCACGACGCCCTGCGCTTCGTGGTCCTGGTGGACCGGCTCTACGACAGGGAGGTGCCCACCCTCGTAGCCCTCGCACCGGGCAACAACGGCGAGCGCGAAGAGGAGCGAGAAGGGGAGCGCGACGGCGACGATGCGCCCCCCGTGCTCGGTGACCTCTTCTCCGAGGAGCTGCTGCGCAGCGGCTACCGCAAGAAGTACCTGCGATCCCTCTCGCGGCTCGCCTCACTCGCGAACGACGGTGCGGGGCTGCTGCGCACGGGCGGGGTCGACGCAGTCTCTTGACCCGCTCAGGCGGCGCCGACGGAGTTTCTTGACCCGCTCAGGCAGTGCCGACGCCGTCTCCTGGCCCCCCTAGACAGCCGGTAGGGGACGCAGCACCGCTGCTCCGGGGCCGGGCATCGAGAGCGTGCCGTCCGGTGCTCGATCGATCCCGCCGAAGGAGGCGAGCACCTCGGCCGCGCGGAGACCTCCAGCCAGCGGACCCGGTCCTCGATGGGCCAGTACGGCTAGATCCCCGCGCTGCAGCAGCACGGTCTCCTCGGCGAGCACCTTGACCCTGGTGCGTCGGAGGTCCGGATCATGGAAGTCCGCCTGCTCCCGGCGCAGGGCGATCAACGTGCGATACCACTGCAGCATCTGGGCATGGCTGCCCTGCTCCCGCTCGCTCCAAAGTAGCATCGAGGACTCGAAGGTCGTTCGCGACTGCGGATCGGGGACCTGCTCGGCCCAGCCCATGGCGGCGAACTCCGCGACCCGCCCGGCGCTCACCAGCGGGCCCAGCTCGTCGTCATGGTCGGTGAAGAAGGCGAACGGCGTCGAGGCCGCCCACTCCTCGCCCTGGAACAGCATCGGGGTACCCGGGCCCAGCAGGATCAGGGCGATCGCCGCGGCCTGCTGCGCGAGGTCGATGCCATGGTGGATGCGGTCTCCGCTCGCGCGATTGCCCACCTGGTCGTGATTCTGCAGGAAGGTCACGAAGGAGTGCGCGTCGTAGTCGGCGGACGCCGGATCCACGGCAGCTCCCCACACCGTGTCGCGGAACGTGGAGAAAGTGCCCGCATGCAGGAAGACCCGCTGCAGCACGGCGGCGAGCGCCTCGGCGCTCCCGAAGTCTCCGTAATAGCCTGCCCGCTCGCCCGTGATCCAGGCGTGGACGCCATGGTGGACATCGTCGGCCCATTGCATGTCCATGCCGAGGCCGCCGGCGCGGGTGGGGGAGACCGTGGCCGGGTCGTTGCGGTCAGATTCTGCGATCAGGGTCAGCTCGCGGCCGGTCTCGTCCTCCCAGGTGGAGACCGCCTCGGCGAGCTCGGCCAGGAAGTGCTGCGGGGAATCGTCCTGCAGCTCGTGGACGGCGTCCAGGCGCAGCCCGTCCAGGCCCACGTCCACCAGCCACTGACGGACGCTGCCCAGCAGGAAGTCGCGCACCTGGCGGGAGCCCGGCTGATCGAGGTTGACCGCCTCGCCCCACGGGGTCTCGTGCTGGTCGGTGAAGTAGGGCCCGAACATGCCCAGGTAGTTCCCGGAGGGGCCCAGATGGTTGTGCACCACATCGAGCAGCACGGCGAGCCCGCGGGAATGCGCGGCCTCGACGAAGCGGGCCAGCCCGGCGTGCCCGCCATAGGCGGCATGGACCGCGTACAGGCCCACCCCGTCATAGCCCCAGCCGCGATCTCCGGGGAAGGTCGCCACCGGCAGCAGCTCGATCGCGTCGACCCCCAGCTCGACCAGTGCGTCGAGCCGCTCGATGGCGGAGTCGAAGTTGCCTCCGCGCCCGTCGGGCCCGGGGGCGAAGGTGCCGACGTGGAGCTCGTAGAGCACCCGCCCGCGCAGGCTCCTGCCCCGCCATGGGGTCGCGGTGCGCAGGGACCGAGGATCGAGGACCTCGCTCTCGCCGTGCACGCCGTCCGGCTGCGACAGGGACCTCGGATCGGGCAGCCATAGCTCGCCCTGATCGAGCCGGTAGGCATAGCGGGCTCCCGGCACGGCGGGCACGTCGGGCAGGCGGAACCAGCCCTCTGCGCTCGCGCTCATCGGGTGCACGACGCCGTCGATCCGCACCTCCACGGTGCGGACGGCCGGGGCCCACAGCTCGAAGCGGTCATAGCGGCGGGGGCCGGGAGGGCTCGCAGCACCGGTGGTCATCGGGACTCCTCCATCCCCGCGCTGCGCACCAGCAGCGCGACGGGCCAGGCGTCGAGCAGCTCGCCGAGGCTCACCTGACCGCCGTCGAACTCGGCGCCGCTGAGCGCATCCCGCCAGCGTCCGGAAGGCAGCGCGATCCAGCCGTCTCCCCAGCCTCCACGCTGGGCGAGCCCAAGGGCGAGGCGAGTGACGACCGTGACGACCTCAACGTCTCCCTCCGCGGCCGCCCGACCGAAGGCGACCGCATGTCCCGTGGTGGTGGGCAGCGGATGGTAGCTCGCGTCCCGTCCCTGGAAGAGCTCAGGGCGCGCTCTGCGCAGCACCAGCGCACGGTGGGTGAGCCAGAGCTTCTCGTCGGCGATCCCATCGGGTCCGGCACCCTCGATCATCCGGGCCAGCCGCTCCTCATGGAGCGCATGGTCCACGGGGCGCCGGTTATCCGGATCCACGAGGGAGAGATCGATCGATTCATTGCCCTGATACACATCCGGCACCCCGGGCATCGTCAGCTGCACCAGCTTCTGCCCGAGGATCGCGCTGCGCTGCGCGGCGGCAGTGCGGCGAGTCCAGTCGGTGAGGATCCGCTGCACGTCGGAGGACTCCAGCGCCGCGCGTCCCAGCGCCAGCACCTGCTGCTCGTAGTCCGCATCCTGCTCGGTCCAGGTGGTGAAGCTCTTCGCCTCCCGCATGGCCTTGAGCAGATATCCCTCGAGCCGCTCCGCGCTCAGCGCCGCGGCCGACGATCCGGGAAGCTCCCAGCATCCGGCGAGGGTCTGCCAGAGGAGCAGCTCGATCGCCCCGTCGACCCGGTCCCCGCGGTCCTCGGCGGTCGCACGGTCGAGATCCTGCACCACCAGCGCCCATTCCAGCGGCTGCTCGGTGAGCACCGCGAGCCGCGCCCGGACGTCCTCGCTGCGCTTGGTGTCATGCGTGGACAGAGTGGTCATCGCATCGGGGCGGGTGCGGACCATCGACTGCGCATGATCGTGCAGCTGGTCCGGTTCGACACCGATCCGGTCCGGGTCCGCGCCGACCTCGTTGACAGGCAGGAAGCGGGTGTAGCGGTAGAAGGCGGTGTCCTCGAGCCCCTTGGCGTGGACCGGGCCGCAGGTCTGTGCAAAGCGCACCACCACCTCGTCCCGCTCCGCGCTGCCCGTACGGCCCGCGCTGCCCACCTCGTCCCCGCAGACCAGCGCGAGCACCGTCTCCAGGGTGGTCACCACATCCTCGTCCTCACCGAGACGCTGGCGCGCGCGGGCCGCCGCCTGCTCGAGGACCGCCCGCTCGGAGCCGGAGGCCGGCTCGCCGGGGACGATGTAAGCGCGGTAGCGGTCCATCGACCCCAGCAGCGCGACGATCACCTTCTGCAGGTTCCGACGGGTCGTGTCGCGCAGGCGGATGTCCTCCTGGCAGATGCGGTGGATCAGGGTGGTCAGCCGTTCAACCTCCGCCCACAGGCTGGTGGAGACGATCAGGTCCGTCGACTCCTCGGCGACCTCCTCGAAGGGGCGCAGGTCCCCGGTGCGTCGCTGCCACAGATGCGTCAGACCGATCGCCCCGTGCGGGTCATGGAAGAGCCCTCCCACTCGCCAGAGGGCGTCGTAGCCGGTGGTCCCCGCACAGGGGAAATCACCGGGCAGCTGCTCCTCGCCCTCGAGGATCTTCTCCACCACGGTCCAGGCGCCACCGGTGGAGCTTTCGAGGTCCCGCAGGTAGCCGCGGGGATCGGACAGGCCGTCGGGATGATCGATGCGGTAGCCGTCGATGACCCCTTCGCCCTGCAGACGCAGCAGCGTCGCATGGGTCGCCTCGAACACGTGCGGCAGCTCCACCTGGAGCCCGGCGAGGGTGTCCACGTCGAAGAAGCGGCGGTAGTTCAGCTCCTCATCGGAGACCTTCCAATACGCCAGGCGGTACCACTGCCGTTCGAGCAGATCCGCCAGGCCCAGGTGCTCGGTGCCGGCGGCGACCGGGAGCACATGGTCGAAGTAGCGCACCACGGTCTCGACCGCGGTGGTGCCGTCGGCCTGAGGGATCTCCTCCGGGCCCACACTGATCTCCCCATCGGCCAGGACCGCACCGATGGTCCTGCCGAGGACGGGCACCAGGATGGACAGCTCAGACGAGGGGTCAAGATCGAACCAGTCGGCGAAGGGGGAGCGGGGCCCGTCCCGCAGCACCGACCACAGCGCACGGTTGTGCCAGATCGGGGTGGGGATCGCCATGTGGTTGGGCACCACGTCGACGATCAGTCCCATCCCGTGGGCGTGCGCGGCGTCGGCAAGTCGGCGCAGCGCCCCCTCTCCGCCGATCTCCTCGCCGATCCGGGAATGGTCGACCACGTCATAGCCATGGGTGGACCCGGGAGCCGCCTGCAGCACGGGGGAGCAGAACAGGTGCCCCACGCCGAGCCGGGCGAGATACGGGACCACGGCTACGGCATCGTCGGCGGTGAAGCCCTCGTGCAGCTGCAGACGGTACGTGGAGGTCGGCACGGGC
The DNA here is from genome assembly GCF_052377065.1 of Brachybacterium sp. AOP42-C2-15. Taxonomy (NCBI): domain Bacteria; kingdom Bacillati; phylum Actinomycetota; class Actinomycetes; order Micrococcales; family Dermabacteraceae; genus Brachybacterium; species Brachybacterium sp. AOP42-C2-15. The sequence continues at coordinate 36,255 of NZ_JBQSWK010000019.1, read as the reverse complement.
CGGATGGCGCGCAGGGCACCGGTGGTGGTCGCGGTTTCAGCCCCCCTCGCGGCGGGACGGTGGCTGGAATCGGTGCTCACGGGTCGATGCTCTCCTTCATCACGGCCCGGGCCAAGGTCGCTGCCCCGGGGCAGGGGGGGAATCGGTCTCAGGCGCGGATGGGGCGGATCTCTCCCTGCTCCCCGCGGACCTCCCGCGGGGCGGCGGCATCCTCACCCTGCTCCGTCAGCGGCGGACGCAGCAGGACGAGCAGAGAATGGCTGGGCCGACTGATCGTCTGCCCGGCGTCGAGCACGTCCCCGACGTCGATCGTGCCGCCGGTGCCCAGCTCGACCTTCCACTGCGCGCCGTGTTCGGCCGAGGGAAGGGTGAAGTCGACAGGATTTCCGGAGGCATTGAACATCACCAGCGCCGAATCGTCGATGATGCGCTCGCCGCGCAGATTCGGCTCGGGGATCGCGGAGCCGTTGAGGAACATGGTCAGGCACTTGTTGTGGGGATCCTGCCAGTCCGCATCGGTCATCAGCGTTCCGTCGGTGCCGATCCAGACCACGTCCGCGAGCGGGGAGTCAGCGTCGTCGCGCACCACTCCCTTCAAGAAGCGGCGGCGCCGGAAGATCGGATGCTCCTTCCGCAGCGTGATCATCTGCTGGGTGAACCAGAGCATCTCCATCTCGAACTGGTTCAGCTCCCAGTCCATCCACGACAGCTCGTTGTCCTGGCAGTAGGTGTTGTTGTTGCCGTTCTGGGTGCGGCCCATCTCGTCGCCGTGCAGGATCATCGGCACGCCCTGGCTCAGCAGCAGCGTGGCCATCAGGTTCTTGGTGCGGCGCAGGCGCAGTTCCCGTACCTCCGGGTCCTCGCTCGGGCCCTCGACTCCGGAGTTCCAGGAGCGGTTGTGGCTCTCGCCGTCCTTCCCGTCCTCTCCGTTGGCCTCGTTGTGCCGGTCGTTGTAGGAGACCAGGTCCCGCATGGTGAAGCCGTCGTGGGCGGTCACGAAGTTGATCGAGGCGATCGGGGTGCGCCCGGTGTGCTGGTAGAGGTCTGAGCTGCCGGCCAGGCGTGAGGTGAAGTCACCGATCGTGTCCGGCTCTGAGCGGTGGAAGTCCCGCACCGTGTCGCGGTACTTGCCGTTCCACTCCGACCACAGGGGCGGGAACCCGCCCACCTGATAGCCACCCTCACCGAGGTCCCAGGGCTCGGCGATGAGCTTCACCTGGGAGATCACCGGATCCTGCTGGATGATGTCGAAGAAGGCCGAGAGGCGGTCCACCTCGTGCAGCTCACGGGCCAGGGTCGAGGCGAGATCGAAGCGGAAACCGTCCACATGCATCTCGGTGACCCAGTAGCGCAGCGAGTCCATGATCAGCTGGAGCACGTGCGGGGTGCGCATGAGCAGGGAGTTCCCGGTGCCGGTGGTGTCGTAGTAGTGGGCCTTGTCCTCGTCGACCAGGCGGTAGTAGGCGGCGTTGTCGATGCCGCGGAAGCACAGGGTCGGGCCCATCTGGTTGCCCTCGGCGGTGTGGTTGTAGACCACGTCGAGGATCACCTCGATGTCCGCCTCGTGCAGGTTCTTGACCATCTGCTTGAACTCCTGGACCTGCTGGCCCAGCTGTCCGGCGTGCGCGTACTCGTTGTGCGGGGCGAAGAAGCCGATGGTGTTGTAGCCCCAGTAGTTGCGCATGCCCTTCTCGACCAGGTGGCCGTCCTGCACGAACTGATGGACCGGCATCAGCTCCACCGCGGTGACGCCCAGCTCTTTGAGGTGATCGATGATCGCCGGGTGCCCCATCGCGACATAGCTGCCCCGGATGTCCTCATCGATGTCGGGATGGAGCATCGTCAAGCCCTTGATGTGAGCCTCGTAGATGACGGTGTCGTGGTACTCATGGGCCGGTGGATGGTCGTTGCCCCAGTCGAAGAAGGGGGAGACGACCACCGAGTGCATGGTGTGCGCGGCGGAGTCCTCGGTGTTGCGAGCTTCGTGGTCCTCGAAGTCGTAGCTGTAGAGCGAGGGATGGTTGCTCGCCATCCCGGCGATCGCCTTCGCATAGGGATCCAGCAGGAGCTTCGAGGGGTCGCAGCGATGCCCTGCGGCGGGATCGTAAGGGCCGTGCACCCGGAAGCCGTAGCGCTGGCCGGGCTGGACCGACGGCAGGTAGACGTGCCATACGTAGGCGTCGACCTCGGTGATCTCGACCCGGCGCTCGGCACCGTCGTCGCCGATCAGGCATAGCTCGACGCGCTCCGCCACCTCTGAGAAGAGGGCGAAGTTGGTGCCCGACCCATCGAAGGTGGCACCCAGGGGGTAGGACTGTCCGGGCCAGATCTGCATGACCTCAGAGTAGACGGCTTATTCCTGGATGCGTCCCGGACCCGGGGCACTCACTCAGGACATCACATCGCCGGCCCGATGTGATGCGCGAGCACCTCGGTTCCGAGATGCTCGCGCTGCTCGGTTCCAGCGTTCGCAGCAGGCGCAGTGTTCGCGGGGCCGCTCAGCTCGCCGATGGCGGCCCCGAGTACGGGAAGCGTCCCGGGCGAGGCACGACGAAGGCCCCCTCGACGTTCCGAGGGGGCCTTCCGTGGTGGGCGATACTGGGATCGAACCAGTGACCTCTTCCGTGTCAGGGAAGCGCGCTACCGCTGCGCCAATCGCCCAATGCATCCGAGGATGCGGGGGTGGGATGGAGCGGACGACCGGATTCGAACCGGCGACCCTCACCTTGGCAAGGTGATGCTCTACCAACTGAGCTACGTCCGCACATCGGCAGTGCCGACGAAGGAAGACAATATTCGGCTCCGGTCCGCTTCGCAAATGCAGGGACCGCACAGTGTCCGAGGTCACCGCCATTTCCCTCCGAGCTCGTGCCTCCCACCTCGGCGAGGACGCCTCGGCGAGGAGGCGGGCCATGCCTGCGTTGAGCCCGGGTGGGATCCCGCCTGCCGACTCCCGTTCGGCGTCACCCGTTCAGCGTCACCCGTTCAGCGTCACCCGTTCGGCGTCGCCCGTTCAGTCGGTCCGGAATGGGCAGGCCCGGAGCGGCGCTTCGACGCCCGCCCCCTCGTATGTGTCGAGCCCTGCGCGTGCTGAGCACTCTATGCTGTAGGCGTGCAGGGGCTGGGGAGGGGCGTGAGTGCAGTGGGCCCTGGATCGGGCCGCACTTAAGTGTGGGCGCGAAGGGGTGTGGAGGGATTCGCGGTGGCAGCTGCAGTCGCGGCGGAGGCTGTGGCGAGCGGCTGTGGGGCCATCGAAAAGCACGTCAGGACGTAGGTCACACCCGGATCGGTGCGGGGCACTGCGGAAACCATGTAAGATTCTTCTGGTCCACTCGAGAGGGTGGCCAGCACCTTCGGGCGATTGGCGCAGGGGTAGCGCGCTTCCTTCACACGGAAGAGGTCACTGGTTCGATCCCAGTATCGCCCACGGCAGGATTTTCGGATCCATGTCATGCGGACGTAGCTCAGTTGGTAGAGCATCACCTTGCCAAGGTGAGGGTCGCCGGTTCGAATCCGGTCGTCCGCTCTGGGAGCGGCGCATTCGACGATCGTCGGAAGCGCCTTTTCCTTTGGTGTGGCACATCCCGGTGGGTTGGCCGAGTGGTTAGGCAACGGCCTGCAAAGCCGTGTACACGGGTTCGAATCCCGTACCCACCTCCGTCGGCGTCTGTACGATGCCGTCCTGGGCGATTGGCGCAGCGGTAGCGCGCTTCCCTGACACGGAAGAGGTCACTGGTTCGATCCCAGTATCGCCCACCAGCACAGAAGGGCCCCGGTCTGCGGACCGGGGCCCTTGCTGCGTCCCGGGGCTCCGGTGACTTCCAAGAGGCACGGTGACCGGGGCGGAACGCAACACACGAGGGCTCCTGCCGATCGGCAGGGGCCCTCGTCAATGGGACGGACGCCGGCTCGGCGGCGCCAGGAGGGTCAGCTCTTGGGCTCCGGCGACTCGTCGGTCCCCTGGGGGTGCTCGTCCTCCACCGCTGGCGACGCGGTGTCCGTTCCCCGCGAGCGCTCGCGGGCCTCCTTCTCCGCTTCGAGCTTCTTGGCATCCGCGGGCGTCACCTCGACGATCGTCTCGACGGTGCGCAGCTCGAAGGGCTCGCCGTCATGACGATCGATGGCGGTGTCCACGGAGTCTTCGAGGATGTGCCGGGCCAGCCGGTTGCGGATCATCAGCGGATCCCGGGAGAGGTCCTTCCAGATCGCCACGCACAGCAGGAGCATGGCGATCACGAAGGGCAGGGAGGCCACGATCGTGATGTTCTTCAGACCGTTCAGTGCAGCAGCCGGGTCGTTACCGCCGGCCAGCAGCATGATCGCGGCGACGGCGCCGGTGGCCACGCCCCAGAAGATGACGACCTTCCGGGTCGGCTCCTCGGCGCCCCGCTCGCTGAGACCGCCCATGACGATCGAGGCCGAGTCGGCACCGGTGACGAAGAAGATGGCGATCAGCAGCACCGTCAGGACCATCAGCGCGACGAGGACTGCGCCGGGCAGGGGGAGCGCCCGGAGGGTGTCGAACAGGATGAGGTCGAAGTCGATGTCCGGTGCGCCGTCGACGATCTGCGAGAGCATCTTCGTGGTGTCTCCGGCACGCTCGGCGCGTTCCTGGATGCCGATCGCGCCCCCGCCGAAGACGGAGAACCACAGCAGCGAGACCACCGAGGGGACCAGCAAGACGCCCACGATGAACTGGCGGATCGTGCGGCCGCGGGAGATGCGACCGATGAACAGGCCCACGAAGGGGCACCAGGAGACCCACCAGGCCCAGTAGAAGATCGTCCAGGTGCTCATCCATGAGGCCATGGATTCATCGCCCGCTGCGGCGGTGCGCGAAGCCATCTGGGGCAGGTCGCCGATGAAACCGCCGACGGCGTTGGGCACCACGTTGAGGATGAAGAGCGTCGGACCGCCGATGAAGACGACCACGGCGAGCACCACCGCGAGCACCATGTTGATGTTCGAGAGGTACTGGATGCCGCGCTCCACGCCGGAGACGGCTGAGGCCACGAAGCAGGCGGTGAGGGCGGCGATGATGATCACCAGGACGGGTGACTTCACCTCTTCCAGCAGGCCGACGGACTCGATCCCGCCACCGATCTGCAGGGCACCGAGACCCAGGGAGCAGGCCGAACCGAACAGTGTGGCCAGGATCGCAAGGATATTGATGATGCGGCCGCCGATGCTCTCGGAGACGCGCTCTCCGAAGATCGAGGCGAACATCGAGGAGAACAGCTGCGGCCGACCCAGGCGGTAGGTGCCGTAGGCCATGCCCAGTCCCACGATCGCGTACATCGCCCACGGGTAGAGGGTCCAGTGGAACAGGGTGGTGCCCATGGCCGTGGTCATCGCCGCGGCGGTCTGACCATCCACGGTGCCAGGCGGCGGAGACATGTAGAAGAAGAGGGGCTCGCCCACGCCATAGAAGACGAGGCCGATCCCCATACCGGTCGCGAACATCATCGAGATCCAGGACGCGGTACGGAACTGCGGCTCCTCGCCGTCCCGCCCCAGTGGGATGCGGCCGAAGCGGGAGATGGCGACGACGATGACGAAGACGGTGAACACCGTCGCCGCGATCACGTACAGCCATCCGAAGTTCTCCATCACGCCGTTCAGGGCGTTGGTGGCGACGGTGCCGAGGCCGGTCGGTGAGATCAGCCCCCGCACCACGAAGGCGATGGCGAGGACCCCGGCGACGCCGAAGACCACCTTGTCGAGTCCTGCGCTATGGCGCTTTCGTCGCCGTGGCTTGGCGCTGCGGAGGTCCTCGAGGAGCTCCTTGGTCGTCTGTGTGTTCTGGCTCATGGTGACGTCGCCTCGTCGTGCCGTCTCGTTGGTGAGCGCGCGGAGGGACGCACTCCTTCCTGGGGAGGGATGTCGTGCAGCGCCAGTTCAGCGATCTGACAATCTGAAGATCGGCCGTCCCGTCTACGGACAGGTGCATCGCCGTCACGGTGTGCATACCGTCACGGCCACGACGTGACGGAGGTGACGCGCGCCCCAGGGGTCGAGGCGTTCTGCCTGCGCCGGATACCATCGGCGGCGGAGCCGGCATCGTCGGCCGGCTCGACCCGAACACAAGGAGCAACTCCGTGGCCCAGATCGCCATCACCCTCGACGGTTCACCCCAGCACATCGACGAGGGGACCACGGGCACCGCGCTCTTCGCGGACACCACCTCGATCATCGCCCTTCGCATCGACGGCGAGCTGCGGGACCTGGACACCGCCCTTTCCGCCGGGCAGGTCGTCGACGGTGTCGACATCTCCAGCCCTGACGGACTGTCGATCCTCCGTCATAGCACCGCCCATGTGCTCGCCCAGGCAGTGCAGAAGACGAATCCTGAGGCCAAGCTCGGCATCGGGCCGCCGATCACCGACGGCTTCTACTACGACTTCGATGTCGTCGAGCCCTTCACCCCGGAGTCCCTCAAGACGCTCGAGAAGGAGATGAACCGGATCATCAAGTCCGGCCAGCGCTTCGTGCGCCGCGAGATCTCCGACGACGACGCCCGGGCCGAGGCGGTCTCCGAGCCGTACAAGCTCGAGCTGATCGGACTGAAGTCCCAGGCCGGTGACGCCGCCGAAGGGGCCAGCGTCGAGGTCGGCGAGGGTGGGCTGACCATGTATGACAACGTGGACAAGAAGGGCCAGACCGTCTGGACGGATCTGTGCCGCGGCCCGCACCTGCCCAGCACCAAGCTGATCGGCAACGGCTTCGCACTCACCCGCTCCGCCGCCGCCTACTGGCGCGGCAGCGAGAAGAACCCGATGCTGCAGCGCGTCTACGGCACCGCCTGGCCGTCCAAGGACGAGCTGCGTGCCCACCAGGAGCGCATCGCCGAAGCCGAGCGCCGCGATCATCGCCGCCTCGGCAACGAGCTGGACCTCTTCTCCTTCCCCGACGAGATCGGCTCCGGGCTGCCGGTGTTCCATCCCAAGGGCGCGATGATCAAGATGGAGATGGAGGACTACTCCCGCCGTCGGCACGTCGAGGCCGGGTATTCCTTCGTCTCCACCCCGCACATCACCAAGAAGAACCTCTTCGAGACCTCCAAGCACCTCGAGTGGTACGCCGACGGCATGTACCCCCCGATGCACGTGGATGAGGAGGTCGATGCTGACGGCAACATCACCAAGCAGGGCCAGGACTACTACCTCAAGCCCATGAACTGCCCGATGCACAACCTCATCTACAGCTCGCGCGGTCGCTCCTACCGCGAGCTGCCGATGCGGCTGTTCGAGTTCGGCAGCGTCTACCGCTACGAGAAGTCCGGTGTGGTGCACGGGCTGACCCGCGCCCGCGGATTCACCCAGGACGACGCGCATATCTACACCACCCGTGAGCAGATGAAGGAGGAGATCGCAGCGACGCTGGACTTCGTCCTGGGCCTGCTCAAGGACTACGGCCTGGATGACTTCTACCTCGAGCTGTCCACCCGCGATCCCGAGAAGTCCGTCGGAGACGAGAGCACCTGGGAGGAGGCGACCCGCACCCTCGAGGAGGTTGCCACCGCCTCCGGCCTGGACCTGGTCCCGGATCCGGGCGGCGCCGCCTTCTACGGCCCGAAGATCTCCGTGCAGGCGAAGGACGCGATCGGTCGGACCTGGCAGCTGTCCACCATCCAGCTGGACTTCTTCGAGCCCGAGCTGTTCGAGCTCGAGTACACCGCCTCCGACGGCTCCCGCCAGCGCCCGGTGATGATCCACCGCGCCCTGTTCGGCTCGATCGAACGCTTCTTCGGCGTGCTGCTGGAGCATTACGCCGGCGCGTTCCCGGTGTGGCTGGCCCCCGTGCAGGTCGTCGGCATCCCGGTGGCGGCGGAATACGTGCCCTATCTCGACGAGGTGGCCACGAAGCTCCGCGCCCACGGCATCCGCGTCGAGGTCGACTCCTCGGACGACCGCATGCAGAAGAAGATCCGCACCCACACCAAGGAGAAGGTGCCCTATCTGCTCATCGCCGGCGGCGAGGACCAGGAGAAGGGCGCGGTCTCCTTCCGCATGCGTGACGGCAGCCAGGACAACGGCATCGATGTCGATACCGCAGTCCAGCGGATCGTCGAGGCTGTGACGACGAAGGCCCAGGTGTGAGCTCGGATCCCGAGCCCGTCGTCGAGGACGCCCGCGATTTCGCGGGCGTCCCCGACGACACCCAGAGGCTGTGGACCCCGCACCGGATGGCCTACATCGGCGGGGAGAACAAGCCGCAGGATCCCCACGACGATCAGCAGTGCCCCTTCTGCGCGGCACCGCAGCGCTCCGACGAGGAGTCGCTGATCGTCCACCGGGGGGAGACCGCCTACGTGATCCTGAACCTCTACCCGTACAACGCCGGCCACCTGCTGGTGTGCCCTTTCCGGCATGTCTCGGACTACACCGACCTGGATGAGGCCGAGGTGCTCGAGGTCGCCGAGCTCACCCGGACGGCGATGCGCGTGATCCGCGAGGTGTCGCGGCCGGCGGGGTTCAACCTCGGCATGAACCAGGGCGAGGTGGCGGGGGCCGGGATCGCCGCGCACCTCCACCAGCATGTGGTCCCGCGCTGGCCCGGGGATGCGAACTTCCTGCCGATCGTCGGCCGCACGAAGGCGGTCCCGATCCTGCTCGGGCACACCCGTCAGCTCTACGCCGACGCCTGGCCCTGAGCTACCATGACCGAGGCCGTGCCGACGCTGAACCGTGAGGCCCCCGGACAGCGAACTCATCGGCCGCACCGACCGGGGGAGAGGCGGGACCGACCGTGACGAGCGTGACCGGCGCACCGCCCCACCCTGCTCCGCCCTCTCGATCGGGTGACCCCTACGGCTATGACGTCGAGCGGGTGGATCCCCGAGCTCCCGGGCAGATCGGGGAGGGGAAGGCGCAGCGCGCGAAGCGGCGACGTCCCTGGGTGCGCTGGGTGCTGTTCGCACTGTCCTTCCTCGGGCTCGCGGTCTCGGCGCTGGCGCTGTACTTCTTCGTCATCCTCCCGCTGGGCTTCGGCACCTCTCTGGTCGCCTTCACGGCCGCCCTGGTTCCGGTCGCACTGGTCCTCGGCGCGGTGTGGTGGATCGATCGCTACACCCCGCAGCCCCGGATGTCGCTCGTCTACGCCTTCGCCTGGGGTGCGATCGGCTCGGTGCTGCTCACCCTCTGGTTCGGCGGCTACTTCACGGCGTGGATCACCCCGACGGAGACGAACCAGCTGATCGATTCGTTCCTGGGCGCCGTCATCCAGGCTCCGGTGATCGAAGAGGCCATGAAGAGTGCCGGGTTGATCGGCCTGCTGATCTGGGGGCGTCGCTATATCGCCGGCCCGATCGACGGTGTGGTCTACGCGGCGCTGATCGCCGGAGGCTTCGCCTTCACCGAGAACATCCTCTACTTCGGCAGCTCGTTCCACCAGGCACAGGCCGCCGGTGAGGTCGCCGTCTTCTGGCAGACCTTCTTCCTGCGCGGAGTGCTCTCCCCGTTCGCCCATGTCTCCTTCACCGCCCTGTGCGGACTGGGCCTGGGGATCGCCGCCGAACGACGATCGCTGATGCTCTACTTCGGCCTCGGCGCGGGTGGCCTGTCACTGGGCATGGTGCTGCATGCGCTGTGGAACGGCTCGACCTTCTTCATCCCGGTCGACCCCGCGGCACCCCTGGCGGGCTTCCTGCGCTACTACGTCACGGTGCAGGTGCCGATCTTCGTGCTGCTGGTCGCGATCGTGCTCTTCCTCCGACTGCGGGAGAAGCGCATCCTGCGCCGCCAGCTCGCGGAATACGGGAGGGCCGGCTGGTTCTCGCCCGACGAGGTGGAGCTGCTGGTCTCGATGCGTCGCCGCCGACGGGCCGAGCGCTGGGCGGCCCGCCACGGCGCCGTGTCCCGGATGGCGATGCGAGATCTGATCCGGACCTCGATCGCGCTGGGGATCGAAAGGCACAGCGTGCTGTTCGGCACGCCGAGCGCGAAGACACGTGCACGTGAGCGCGAGCTGCTCGAGACGGTCACCGCCGACCGTCGCCTGATCGGCTCGCTGACTGCGCCCGTCGTGCGAGGCTGAACGGGTTTCGCCCGCCAGCAGCCCGCGCCTCGTGGCCATGTCTCCTGGAACATTCCTGCACTGGCCTAGAATGGGACGGCAATTCGCCGCCGTTCGGCGGCAGAGCCGGGAGGAGAAAGATGTCGGGGCATTCCAAGTGGGCGACCACCAAGCACAAGAAGGCCATCATCGATGCCAGACGAGGCAAGCTGTTTGCCAAGCTGGTCAAGAACATCGAAGTTGCCGCACGCATGGGTGGTCCTGACCCTGTCGGCAACCCCACCCTCTTCGACGCCATCCAGAAGGCGAAGAAGACCTCCGTGCCCAACGACAACATCGACCGCGCCGTCAAGCGTGGCGGCGGGCTCGATGGCGGAGGCGTCGACTACGAGACGCTGATGTACGAGGGCTATGCCCCCGGCGGTGTCGCAGTCCTGGTCGAGTGCCTCACCGACAACAAGAATCGTGCCGTCTCCGAGGTCCGCCTGGCCTTCAACCGCAACGGCGGCAACATGGCGGAGTCCGGCTCGGTGTCGTACCTGTTCGAGCGCAAGGGCGTGGTCGCCGTCTCCAAGGCAGAGCACAGTGAGGACGAGCTCCTCGAGGTGGTCCTCGATGCCGGCGCCGAGGAGATCAACGACGAGGGCGAGACCTTCGAGATCCTCTCCGAGGCCACCGACGTGGTGGCCGTTCGCACCGCGCTGCAGGAGGCGGGCATCGACTACGACAGCGCCGAGGCGCAGTTCGTGCCCACCATGCGCACCCCGGTGGATCTCGAGGGTGCGCAGAAGGCTCTGCGCCTGATCGAGGCCCTCGAGGACAGCGACGACGTGCAGAACGTCTTCTCGAACCTCGACATCCCGGACGACGTCGCGGCCCAGCTCGCGGACGCCGAGTGATCCCCGTGGACGGCGCGGCCCCCGGCAGCGAGGGCGCGCCGTCCGCCCGGGGGTGCAGGCGATGACGACGCTGCGCGTGCTCGGGGTCGATCCTGGGCTGACCCGCTGCGGGATCGGGGTCGTCGATGCCCTCGGTGGCCGGCGTGCGAAGCTCGTCCATGCCGGGGTGATCGTCTCCACGCCGGCCTCCCCGCTCGACCAGCGCCTGCTGACGATCGCACGGGGGCTGCGCGCCGTGCTCGAGGAGTTCGCGCCCGACACCGTCGCCGTCGAACGAGTCTTCAGCCAGAACAACATCTCCACCGTGATGGGCACGGCGCAGGTCTCGGGAATCGCCCTGCTGGAGGCCGCCGAGCGCGGCATCCCGGTCGCGCTGCACACCCCCTCGGAGGTGAAAGCGGCGGTGACCGGCAGCGGCCGAGCCGACAAGAAGCAGATCCAGACCATGCTGATCAAGCTGCTGGGCCTCGACGCCGCACCCCAGCCGGCTGACGCCTCCGACGCGGTGGCGATCGCGCTGACCCAGCTGTGGCGCGGCCCCGGCCCGGTGGCGCTGGACTCCGGCGGGGGAGCGCGCACCAGCGCACAGGCGGTGTGGGCCCGCGCCGAGCGGGAGGCGCGACGCGCCCGGGAACGCTCTTCCTCCCGACACTGATCGAACAGGTGTTCTAGGATTGGCGCGTGATCGCATCCCTGACCGGGCGAGTCGCCCGCATCGACCTCGACTCCCTCGTGCTGGAGGTGGCCGGGATCGGGTATCTCGTCCGCACCACGCCTGAAGCCCTCAGCGCCACCCGCCACGGCGCCGAGCTCACCCTCCACACCGAACTGGTGGTGCGAGAGGATTCGATGACCCTCTACGGGTTCCCGCACGCGGAGGAGGCCGAGACCTTCCGGATCGTGCAGTCGGTCTCCGGGATCGGCCCCCGCACCGCGCTCGCGGTGCTGGCGGTGCTCGAGCCCGAGGAGCTGCGGCGTGCCGTCGCGGAGCAGGATGCCAAGACGCTCACCCGGACTCCCGGCATCGGCCCCAAGGTCGCCAGTCGCATGCTGCTCGAGCTCGGTGGCAAGCTGCCCGCGCCCAGCACCGTCACCTCCGGTCCCTCCGCGGCCCAGAGCACACCCCAGGGCGCGGACGCCGATGTCGTCGACGCACTGGTGGGCCTCGGCTGGGCAGAGAAGGCGGCGATCGGCGCGGTCGACTCCGCCCGAGCGGCGGGCGGGGAGGAGCTGGGCTCCGCGGAGCTCCTCCGTCAGGCCCTGCGAGGCCTCGGGGGACATCGATGATCGAGGACGACACCCCGTCGGTGACCAGTGCCGAGGCGGTGCCCCCCGAGCGCGCTGCGGAGGCCGCGCTGCGGCCGCGACGGCTCGATGAGTTCGTGGGCCAGAAGGTCGTGCGCGACCAGCTCTCGCTGGTCCTCGATGCCGCCGCCGCTCGAGGCAGGTCCCCGGAGCATGTGCTGCTCTCGGGCCCGCCAGGCCTGGGCAAGACCACACTGGCGATGATCATCGCGGCTGAGCTGTCCGCCCCGCTGCGAATCACCTCTGGTCCGACGGTGCAGCATGCCGGCGACCTGGCCGCCATCCTCTCCTCGCTCGATGAGGGGGAGGTCCTGTTCATCGATGAGATCCACCGCCTCGCACGCCCCGCCGAGGAGATGCTCTATATCGCGATGGAGGACTTCCGGGTCGACGTGATCGTCGGCAAGGGGGTCGGAGCGACGTCGATCCCCTTGGACCTGCCCCCGTTCACGGTGGTCGGGGCCACCACCCGGGCTGGCCTGCTGCCGGCGCCGCTGCGCGACCGCTTCGGCTTCATGGGCCATCTCGATTTTTACGGCGCCGACGAGCTGCAGGAAGTCGTGCGGCGCTCGGCGCTGCGCCTCGAGGTCGACCTCGAGGACGCGGCAGGGATCGAGATCGCCTCCCGCTCACGGGGCACCCCGCGCATCGCCAACCGGCTGCTCCGCCGAGTGCGGGACTGGGCCCAGGTCCGTGGCACCGGGCGTCTGGACCTCGGCGCCGCGAAGGAGGCCCTTCGCGTCTATGAGGTGGACGAACGGGGGCTGGACCGCCTGGATCGCGCGGTGCTGTCCGCCCTGTGCGGGCGGTTCGCGGGCGGGCCGGTCGGCCTGTCCACCCTCGCGGTCGCCGTGGGAGAGGAGATCGAGACGGTCGAGACCATGGTGGAGCCCTACCTGGTGCGAGAAGGCTTCCTGCTGCGCACGCCCCGCGGCCGTGCCGCAGCCCCGGCTGCATGGACCCATCTGGGCTTGGAACCGCCAGAGGGCCCCGGGGGCATCGCGCCCATGCTCGGTCGCTTCTGAGAGTCGATGATCCTCCGCTCACCCCTGGGAGTCGAGTGACGCCTCGGCGGGTACAGTGGGGCGGTCAATCGTCCGCGGCAGGTCCCGATCTATGCATGAGCATCGTGAAGGGTCGTCCGCCGAAAGGAACCTCGTGGAATCCCTCCTTCCTCTCCTGCTCATCTTCGCCGTCATGATGCTGCCCCTGCTGTTCATGTCGAACCGCCAGAAGAAGATGCAGCAGAAGCAGGCGGACCTGGTCAAGCAGCTCGGCGTCGGCGATGAGGTGCGCACCCATTCCGGCTTCTACGGCCTGATCATCGACTCCTACGACGACGTCGTGATCCTCGAGTCCGAGAACGGCGCCCAGACGAAGTGGGCCCGCCAGGCCGTCTCCCAGCGAGTCGACCCCGTCGAAGAGTTCGCCGCCGATCTCGAGGACTCCTCGGAGGAGCAGAGCACCGACGTCGAGGATGATCGTGCGATCCCCGGCGTGACCGTCGCCGATGAGGATCTCCGCAGCGACGACCCGCGTCGCGACGACCGCTGAGCCGCCTCACAGTCGCTCCTGGACGGGTCGTTCGCGGCCTGTTCGCCTGATAACCGCCCGTCCGCCGTCCTGAGGAACTTCGCACCATGCCCGCACGTCGCATAGCCCTCGCGGCCCTTGCGGTGCTGATCCTGCTGCTCGGCGGCGGGATCGGTGCCGGGGTCTGGAAGGGCGACTGGCAGCCAGCCCCCAAACTCGCCCTCGACCTCGAGGGCGGTACCCAGATCATCCTGCAGGCGCAGTCGCGTGATGGCTCGGCCATCGACGCGACAGCCATGGAGCAGGCTCGCCAGATCATGAGCCAGCGGGTCAACGCCATGGGCGTTGCGGAGACTGAGATCACCGTGCAGGGCGGCACCAACATCGTCATCGATGTCCCGGGCCAGCTGGACCAGGCGACCTCGGAGGCCGTCCGACAGACGGCCTCGATGTCGTTCCGGCCGGTGCTCGGTGTCGTGGCGCCGGAGGGTTCCGGCGAGCCGATGCCCTCCGACGGCGGCGGCGAGGCGTCCGATGCCGGTGGTCAGGACCCGGGGGAGAGCTCAAGCGCGCCCGCGGACCCCTCCCAGCACCTGTTCGATGGCCTCATCAGCGAGGACTCCTCGCTCGCGCCTCCGGCTGCTCCCGCCGCAGGCGACCTGCCCTACCCGGCCTGGAGCCTGGACTGGCTGACACCGGAGGTCCAGACCGAGCTGATGAGCGCCGACTGCGTCGACCCTGCCGCGCAGCAGGAGCGAGCCGCTGCGGCCGCGCCTGACGAACCCGTGGTGGCATGCGCTCCGGACGGCACCGCGAAGTACCTGCTCGGCCCCGAGGTCGTCGCCGGTTCGGCGATCGAGAGCTCGGGCGTGGCCTCGGATGTCACGCCCACCGGCCAGGCCACCGGCTACTACGTCGTGAACATGAGCTTCAACGACAGCACCGCGGCGTCGTTCTCCGAGATGACCAAGGCCCTCTACGGCGGGCAGGGCGCGACCGCGGCCTTCGGCAACGTGCTGGACGGGCTGGTCATCTCCGCCCCTGAGGTCCAGGAGCCGTCTCCCGGTGGGGAGGCGTCCATCTCCGGCAACTTCTCGCAGGAAGAGGCCAGCCAGCTCTCCGACCAGCTGCGATTCGGTGCGCTCCCGCTCGAGTTCGAGGTCGCGTCCGAGCAGCAGATCTCCGCCACCCTCGGCGCCGATCAGCTGCAGATGGGACTGATCGCCGGTCTCATCGGCCTGGCGCTGGTGGTCCTGTACGCCTTCACCCAGTACCGCCTCCTGTCGATCGTCACCACCTCGAGCCTGCTGATCATGGGCCTGCTGACGTACGCCACGCTCACCGTCCTGTCCAACATCCCGGATATCGGCTACCGCCTTTCACTGGCTGGTGTGGTGGGGCTGATCGTCGCGATCGCCTTCACCGCGGACTCCTTCATCGTCTACTTCGAACGAGTTCGTGACGAGATCCGCGAGGGCCGCGGGATCGTCGCAGCGGTGGACCACGGCTGGGATCGCGCCAAGCGTACGATCCTCGCCTCCGACACCGTGAACCTGATCGCTGCCGTGGTGCTCTACGTGCTGTCCACCGGCGGGGTGCGGGGCTTCGCGTTCGTCCTGGGGCTGACCACCGTGCTCGACCTGCTGGTCGTCTTCCTGTTCACCCATCCCGTGCTGCAGGCGCTGGTGCGCACCCGGTTCTTCGGCAAGGGCCATCCCTGGAGCGGGCTGGATCCGGCGCGTCTGGACCGTGATGTACCAGCCTATGCCGGACGTGGCCGGGTACGGCTGACCGGGGAGCGAGCAGGCCGTGGCAGCGCTGCGGAGGAGGTGCGGGAGCCGATCGCTGTGCGCCGTGCCCGCCTGGAGAAGGAGGCCGCGGAGCAGGCTGCTCTCGCGGGAGGCGGGGAGAGTGCCCCTGACGACCCCGGGCAGACGAGCCCCGACCCCGAGGACCAGTCCGTGACCGGCGAGGACGACACCGAGGAGCAGAGCCGATGAGCGCGACCTTCGCCCGTTTCGGCAACGACCTGCACGCAGGGCGTCGGATCATCCCGCTGGTGAGCCGCCGGAAGACCTGGTACCTGATCAGCGCGATCAGCATCGTGCTGCTCGCTGCGCTGGCAGGCCTGCGCGGACCGAACCTCGGCATCGAGTTCACCGGCGGCTCCGAGTTCCAGATCGCAGGAGTCTCGGACACCGAGCAGAGCTCCGCCCGCGATGTGGTGCGCGATCACCTGCCGGACCGCGAGCCGAAGATCACCGTGCTCGGGCAGGACACCGTGCGGGTGCAGACCGAGCAGCTCGATTCGACGGAGACTGCCGCCCTCGCGCAGGATCTCGCCACCGCCTATGAGGTCTCGCCGGAGGCGATCTCCACCTCCTACATCGGTCCGGTGTGGAGCGGGGACGTCACCCAGAAGATGCTCCGGGGGGTCATCGTGTTCCTGGTGCTGGTCGCGGGAATGATGGCTGTGTACTTCCGCAACCTCAAGGCCTCTCTGGCAGCGATGGCTGCGCTGGTCCACGACATGCTGGTCACAGCGGGCGTGTACCTGGTGGTGGGCTTCGAGATCACCCCGGGCACCGTGATCGGCTTCCTCACCGTGATGGGCTATTCCCTCTACGACACGATCGTCGTCTTCGACAAGGTCCGTGAGAACACCGACGGCCTCACCCGCCAGCGGCGGACCACCTTCGCCGACCAGGTGCAGCTGGCTGCGAACCAGACCCTGGTGCGCTCGATCAACACCTCCGTGGTGGCTCTGCTGCCGATCGGCTCGATCCTCGCGATCGGCGCGTTCCTGCTCGGCGCCGGCACGCTCAAGGACATCTCGCTGGCACTGTTCATCGGCATCATCGTGGGCACCTACTCCTCCATCTTCCTGGCACCGGGATTCCTGGTGGAGCTGCGCAGCCGTGAGCCCGAGATCGCTGCGCACACCGATCAGGTGCTGCGCGAGCGCCGGGGCGAGAGCGTGGCGGCACCCGCGGTGCGACACCCCACCACGTCCGTCACGGAGACGGTCGGAGCGGATGTCGAGGATCCCGGCACGATCGAGGGTCCCGGCACGGACGACGAGTCCGCCGAGGAGCGAGAAGAGCCCGAGACCGACGGTCAGCCGGCGATCGCTCGTGAGCGTCATCAGCCGCGCCGCTCGAACCGACGCCAGCGCAGCACCCCGAAGGGAGGACGCAGGTGAGCGGTTCCGTGCCCAGCGCAGCGCAGATCGAGACGCTGCTGCACACCCACATCGCCGAGTACCCGGACTTCCCGACGCCCGGAGTGCTGTTCCGCGACATCACCCCGCTGCTGCGAGATGCGGACGCGCTGCGTGCCGTGATCCGCTACTGGACGACCCTGATCCCCGAGGGCGTCGAGTACGTCATCGGGACCGAGGCTCGCGGGTTCGTGCTGGGTGCGCCGCTGGCCTATGAGATCGGAGCCGGCTTCATCCCGGCGCGCAAGGCGGGGAAGCTCCCGGGCGATCCGGTCGGGCTGACCTACGACCTCGAGTACGGGAGCGCCGAGATCCAGCTGCCCGAGAGCTCGCTGCCCGTCGGAGCCCGCACCCTCGTCGTCGACGATCTGCTGGCCACCGGTGGCACCGCGGCGGCGACCATCGAGCTTGCCCGACGGTTCGACGTCGAGATCCTCGGAGCCTCGTTCCTCATCGAGCTCGACGGCCTGGGCGGCCGTGACCAGCTGCCGGGCGTGCCGCTGTCCACCGTGTGGACCCTCAAGAACTGAACCTGCCAGGCCTCCCGCTCCACAGCGGAATCCACGGCGGGCTTCACGGCGGTGCAGCGGTGGGCGGACACCGTCCGCGCATCGGTGACCCGCGCGTAGACTGATGAATCTCAGCCAGGAGGTGTGCATGTCGCAGCAGCCCGCATCCCAGCCGGCCAAGGCAGACGCTGCCGGGTCGGGCGACCAGGGCAACCAGCCGGTGGCGCAGCCCGCCCCCTCGCCTCGACCCTCTTCGCCGGTCCCTCGGCGCACCCGCTCCCGGCTGTCGTTCTTCGCGCCCCGCGCCGGCACCGGCGTGGATCCGCTGCTGGCGCCGCTGCTCGAGACGATGACCGCGGTGAGCCCGAAGGAGAACCTGGACGTCATCCGGCGGGCTTACACCGTCGCCGAGCGTGCGCACAGGGGACAGACCCGCAAGAGCGGCGACCCCTACATCACGCATCCGGTCTCGGTCGCGACGATCCTGGGGGAGCTCGGGTCTCCTGCCGAGGTGGTCGCGGCGGCGTTGCTCCATGACACCGTCGAGGACACCGACTATTCGCTGGAGCGGCTGCGCGCCGAATTCGGTGAGGTCATCGCCGTGATGGTCGATGGGGTCACCAAGCTCGACAAGGTCACCTACGGGGAGGCCGCGCAGGCCGAGACGGTGCGGAAGATGATCGTGGCGATGAGCCGCGACGTGCGGGTGCTGCTGATCAAGCTCGCCGACCGCCTCCACAACGCCCGGACCTGGAAGTATGTCCCCGCCGCCTCTGCCGAGCGGAAGGCGAAGGAGACCCTGGAGATCTATGCTCCGCTCGCGCACCGCCTGGGCCTGAACACCATGAAGTGGGAGCTCGAGGACCGCTCCTTCCAGGTGCTCTACCCCAAGGTGTACGAGGAGATCGTCTCCCTGGTCACCCAGCACGCGCCCGCCCGCGAGCAGTACCTCTCGACCGTCTCCTCGCAGATCAACGAGGACCTGCGCAAGGCGAAGATCAAGGCCGAAGTCACGGGGCGACCCAAGCACTACTACTCGATCTACCAGAAGATGATCGTCCGCGGTCGCGACTTCTCGGACATCTACGACCTGGTCGGGGTGCGCGTCCTGGTGGATTCGGTGAGGGATTGCTACGGGGTGCTGGGCACGCTGCACGCTCGCTGGTCCCCTGTGCAGGGCCGGTTCAAGGACTACATCGCACTGCCGAAGTTCAACCTGTACCAGTCGCTGCACACCACGGTGATCGGCCCCACCGGCAAACCGGTGGAGATCCAGATCCGCACCCGGGAGATGCACCGCCGTGCCGAGTACGGGGTGGCCGCGCACTGGAAGTACAAGGCGATGGCCGCCCAGCAGGGCGGGGCGGACGCAACGCCCATCGCCAACGACGCGGCCTGGCTGCGCCAGCTCATGGACTGGCAGAAGGAGACCACCGACTCCGGGGAGTTCCTGGACTCGCTCCGTTTCGAGATCAACACCCAGGAGGTGTACGTCTTCACCCCCAAGGGGGACGTGCTGGCCCTCCCACAGGGGGCGACGCCCGTCGACTTCGCCTACTCCGTGCACACGGAGGTGGGGCATCGGACGATCGGGGCGCGGGTCAACGGCCGCCTGGTGTCCCTCGAGTCGTCGTTGTCCACGGGCGACGTGGTCGAGGTGTTCACCTCGAAGTCGGACGACGCAGGCCCGAGCCGCGACTGGCTCGGCTTCGTGCAGTCGCCCCGTGCCCGCAGCAAGATCCGTCACTGGTTCTCGAAGGAGCGCCGAGAGGAGGCGCTCGAGAAGGGCAAGGAGGAGCTGGCCAAGGCGCTGCGCCGGCAGGATCTGCCGATGCGGCGTCTCCTGACCCACGAGACCCTCGCGACCGTCGCGGATGACCTCAACCTCGCGTCGGTGGATGCGCTGTACACCTCGATCGGCGAGGGCCATACCGGTCCGCAGCACGTGGTCGAGAAGCTGCGGGCCTCATTCGGCGGTTCCGAGGGCGCCGCAGAGGATCTCGCGGAGATCACGCTGCCCTCGCGGGTTCGGCCTCGTGGTGGTCGCGCGGAGCGGCATACCTCCGAGACGGATCAGGGCGTCATCGTCGACGGGCACTCGGATCTGTGGGTCAAGCTCGCGAAGTGCTGCGCTCCGGTTCCGGGGGACCCGATCGTGGGGTTCATCACCCGGGGCTCCGGGATCTCGGTCCATCACGAGAGCTGCGCGAATGCGATCCAGCTGCAGGAGCAGCAACCGGATCGGATCGTGCAGGTGGCGTGGTCGGGGAGGCACAGCACGGCCTATCTCGTGCACATCAAGGTCGAGGCGCTGGATCGTCCCCGCCTGCTCACGGATCTCGCACTGGTGATCTCAGAGCAGCAGGTGAATCTGCAGTCAGCCTCCGCCCACTCGAACACCGATCGCCTTGCCACCACGTTCTTCTCCTTCGAGCTCGCCGACCCCTCCCATCTGCAGTCGGTCCTCGCGCAGGTGCGGCGCATCGAAGGCGTCTACGACGTGTATCGGGTCACGGCCGACGGCAGACCGGTGGGTTCGAGCGCCCCGCTGCTCACCCGCTGATCTCCCAGCATCTGCTCGAGCCGCTCCCTGGCCGCCTGCACGCCGGGGTGGCGATGCATGCGGTGCAGGCGCTGGCGAATCTGGGGAACCTGAGCATGGCCCTCTGCGACCAGTCGCTGCAATGTCGGCTCTGCGATCCATGGGGGAGCGAACCTCAGCAGATCCATTGCAGTGCGCACCGGGATCGTGACCGGGGCCCCTCCGATCGTCTCGACCTCGTCCGGCTGCAACCGGGCGTGTCGCAGCACCACCCCAGCCTGATCGCCGCGATGGGCGGGGGAGAGCAGCTCCGCATAGGCCGGTGAAGGCCCGCCCAGCACCACCCAGGCCGCTGAAAGACCCGCGATGACGTGATGCGCCTGCAGCTGGGCGCCCAGAGCGCAGCCGAGGGCGAGCGCTCGTTGCACCGCGCTGCGCAGCAGATCGGGTGGGAGGAAGATGCCCGGCAGTATCCGGGTGAGATAGCCGTCGGCCACAAGGGCGTGGGTGGACGGGGTCTCGTCCCATCGCTGGAGGGCCGCACCGAGGGGGACTGCGAGCTCGGCCGCATGCCTTGACCAGGCTGCGCACAGGCCGATCGAGGTCAGCCCTGGCACCTCACGGACGCGACCGAGTCCCGGGGGCGGGGGCGTCTCCGGTGGACCGGTGGCGTTCTGCGGGACGGTGCGGCGGGAGGAGAGGAGCAGTTCCATGGACCGACTCTGGCAAGGAGGGGGACCGAAGGCAATCGCCCCGCCTGTCCTGTGGACAGACGGGGCGGTGGAGGAACGGTCGTTCCTCGCGGAGCCGGCGAGCTGAGGCGCCGAGGTGGTCGACAGTCGGCGGCGTCAGCCGAGGTCGCGTGCGGAGCGCTCGATCACTGCGAGCCATTCCTTGCGAGCCTCGAGAGCTGACTCCGCCTCAGCGATCTTCGACGGGTCACCGCCGGCGACGGCCTTGTCGAGCGCATCCTGGTACGACGCGATCGCGGAGTGCAGCTGCGAGGAGGCGCCCTCCACACGTGCTTTGGTCCGAGGATCGGTGCGACGCCATTCGTCCTGCTCGGCGTTCTTCACCGCGCGCTCCACGGCGTGCAGGCGGTCATCGATGCGCCGCATGTCCCCGCGGGGCACCTTGCCTGCTTCCTCCCACCGATCCTGGACCGAGCGCAGCGCCTTCTTGGCACCCTCGAGGTCCTTGGTGGGGTCGATGACCTCAGCCTCGGTCAGCAGGGACTCCTTCACCTCGAGGTTCTTGCGCTGCTCTTCTTCGGTCTCATGGAGATCTGCGTTGCGCGCCGAGAAGAAGGTGTCCTGGGCGGCCTTGAAGCGCTTCCACTGGGCGTCGTCCTTCTTCCGCCCGCCGCGCGGCGCCGCGCGCCACTCGGCCATCAGATCCTTGTATGCACGGACGGCCGTGCCCCAGTCCGTGGACTCCTGCATCGCCTCGGCCCGCGCGATGAGGCCCTCCTTGACCTTGGCGGCCTCGGAGTGCTTCTCATCGAGCTGCGAGAAGAACTGCTTGCGCATCCGGTCGAAGGTGGCGCGCGCCGCGGAGAGCCGCTTCCACAGCGCCTCCTCCGTGGGGCGGTCCAGGGGGACTCCCTCGGACTGCATCTGCTTCCAGGTGGGCACCATCTGGCGCATCGTGTCGCCGGCGTTCTTCCAGGAGAGCTGCTCGGGATCAGTGGCGACCAGCGCTTCGATGGACTCGACGAATTCGCTGCGCTGACGGGCGGCGGCCTCGCGGCCCTCCGTACGCTGGGCTTCGAGCGCCCTGATCTTCTCCTTAGCCTGCTCCCGCAGCTCGCCGGCGCGGGCTCGCAGCGCCGGGATGTCCCCGACGACCTGCGGCTCCTTGAGGTTCTTCCGCAGATTCTCCAGGAGGCGATTCAGTTCGTTCTGGGTGTGCTCGGGAGCGTTCAGCGTGGACTGCGTGAGGTCGAGGAACGCCACCAGATCGAGGTAGCCCCGGGCGTAGGGCTCGAGAGCCGCCTCAGGATCGGTTCCCGTGGCGGTCCCGATGGTGCGCACCTGGGTCCCGTCCTGGACCGTGATGGTCCCGTCTTCGCCGACCGTGCCGAAGGCTGCGGCCGCGGCGATCTGCTCAGGGGCGTACTCGGTGACCGGCGGCGCGACCGGCAGCAGCGCGGCGCTGGGCTTCTTCGCCGCGATCGCCGCGGGGGAGGGGACCATGGGCTTCGGCCGTGGCCCGCGCGCCCCGGGCACCGGCGGCTTCGGCGCCGGAGTCGGAGCAGCGGACGCGGGGGCCGGATCCCCGACGGGCTCCGCCGCCTGTTCCGTGTCGGAGTCGGCGCCAGCGCCAGCGTCGGAATCGGAGTCGGCGCCAGCCTCGGCGTCGGTGGGACCGTCGGCCTCGGGAATCTGCCCCGTCTCGGGACCGGCGGCGTCGGCGGTGTCGTCCACCACGTCCTCCGCAGCGGGCGCCTCAGGGGCAGCTGCGGCCGGATCGCTCTCGGTGCTGGTCTCTGCTGCGGGAGCCGCAGGCTCTGCAGGGCTGACAGATGCGCCGGCGTCGGTGGTCTCCGCCGCGGGATCGGGGGCGGTCGGGGAGATCGAGGGCTGATCAGCGGCCGGTTCGGCGGGCTGAGCGGCGGGGTTCGACGCGGGGACGGGAGTCTCGGACTCGCTCACGATTGAGCTCCTTCGAAGGGATCCGCTGCGGGGCGGGACACTGCCGCCATGGTCGGCGGCCGGGCTGGCACATGGACTGCCCCGATGAGGGGAGAACCACGTCACGGAACTCTACCGTGGCCGGTGGATCTGGATGGACCGGTCCTGCCCTCCGATACATCGATCGCCGACAACGGGAGGGGACAAGGGGATAATGGGACCCGGCACTCGGCCCAACCCCAGAAGGATGTGCACCGCATGGCGAAGATCGCCGCCCTGTCAGGATTCCCGGAGTGGCTCCCCGCGGAGCGCCTCGTCGAGCAGCACGTGATCGACGTGTTCCGCGAAGTGGCCGAGCTGCACGGCTTCTCCGGCATCGAGACGCGGGCCGTCGAACCGCTGGACCAGCTGCTGCGCAAGGGGGAGATCGACAAGGAGGTGTACGTCCTGCGGCGCCTCCACGCTGAAGAGGAGGGCGCAGATCCGGGTCGCGAGGATCGCTCGCGCACCCTGGGGCTGCACTTCGATCTCACCGTGCCGCTGGCCCGGTACGTGCTCGAGCACCAGAACGACCTCGCCTTCCCGCTGCGCCGCTTCCAGATCCAGAAGGTGTGGCGCGGCGAACGCCCCCAGGACGGCCGTTTCCGCGAGTTCTACCAGGCGGATCTCGATGTCATCGGGCAGGACACCCTCCCCGGGCACATCGAGGCCGAGGTCGCCACGGTGATGGCCGAGATCCTCGACCGGCTCCCGCTGCCCACGTTCACGATCCATGCCAACACCCGTCGGCTCTCCGAGGGCTTCTTCCGCTCGATCGGGTTCGAGGACCAGTCCGCGGTGCTGCGGAGCCTCGACAAGCTTCCGAAGATCGGTGCGGAGGCGGTGCGGAATCTGCTGCTCGCCGAGACCGGTGCAACTCCGGAGCAGGCGCAGGCCTGCCTCGACTTCGCCGCGATCCGCACCCGCGACGGCTCCTTCGCTCAGCAGGTGCGCGATCTCGGTGGCAGTGGCGAGATGCTCGAGCAGGGCATCGCCGAGCTCACCGCGGTCCTCGAGCGGGTCGAGGCGGCGGTGCCCGGCGTGATCATGGCGGACCTCTCCATCGCCCGCGGGCTGGACTACTACACGGGCACCGTCTTCGAGACGTTCTTGGCCGGGCATGAGTCGCTCGGCTCGATCTGCTCCGGCGGTCGCTACGACTCGCTGGCCGCGGACAACCGCCACACCTATCCCGGAGTAGGGCTCTCGATCGGGCTGTCCCGGCTGGTCTCCCGGCTCCTCTCCGCGGACCTCGCCACGCCCTCCCGCGCGGTGCCCACATGCGTCTTGGTCTCCGTCGCCGACGAGGAGCACCGAGCGCTCAGCGACGCCGCCGCCCGTTCTCTGCGCAGCCGCGGGATCGCCTGCGAGGTGGCGCCCGCAGCGGCGAAGTTCGGCAAGCAGATCCGCTACGCCGATCGCCGCGGTATCCCGTTCATCTGGTTCCCGGGCACCGACGGGGCCGCAGATGAGGTCAAGGACATCCGCAGCGGGGAGCAGTCGGTCGCCGATGCGGCTGCCTGGGAGCCGCCGACGGAGGACCGGAACGTGCGCATCCTGGCGGGCACGGGGATGCCCAGCACCTGAGCCGCCCGGTGATCTGAGTCACGCCGCGGCGCAGAGGGAATGATCCTCGGTGCCGCGGCGTTCCAGGGGACATGGCTACGCTCACTCTGACCACCGAGAACCACGACAAGACCGTCGAGGACGGCATCGTCCTGATCGACTTCTGGGCAGGCTGGTGCGTGCCGTGCCAGCGCTTCGCCCCGATCTTCGAGGAGTCCTCCGACACCCACGAGGACGTCACCTTCGCCAAGGTCGACACCGAGGACCAGCAGGAGCTGGCGATGCGCTACGGCGTGACGTCGATCCCGACCCTGGTCGCCTACCGCGAGGGCATCCCGGTGTTCTCCCAGGCCGGCGCCCTGCCGCAGTCCGCCCTCGAGGATCTCATCGGCCAGGTGAAGAACCTGGACATGGATGAGGTGCGCAAGGCGTACACCGAGGCGCAGGAGAAGCAGGACTGAGAATCCCACTCCGCGCAGTGTGACCACACAGTTCCACGCTGTGTGACCACGCAATGTGACTGTGCTGCGTGACCGCGTTGTATGACCACGAAGAACGACCCCGCCACCGATCTCGGTGGCGGGGTCGTTCTCTTTCAGCGGGTCCGCTGAGAGGGGCGCTCAGCCCTCAGAGCGACGGAACGGGCGGCGCTTGGAGTCGAAGCGACCACCGCGGTCCTCACGGCCATCACGGCGCGGACGATCATCCCGGCGGAACGGGCGATCGCCGTCCCGGCGCGGTCCGCTGCTGCCGCGGGGGCCATGATCCGGCCCGATGCGCAGCTCACGCCCGCCGACCTTGGCGCGGGAGATCCGCTCCATCTGCTCCGAGGAGAGGGAGCCGCGGATCTGGACCAGGGCGAAGTTCGGGAAGATCTGGATCTTGCCGATGTCCTTCCCGGTCAGACCACCCTCACCGGTGATCGCACCCACGATGCCCGGCGGCCGTGCGCCGTGGGTGTGTCCCACCCCGACCTTGTACGAGGTGTAGCCGCGCTCAGTCTGCAGC
The DNA here is from genome assembly GCF_052377065.1 of Brachybacterium sp. AOP42-C2-15. Lineage (NCBI taxonomy): Bacteria > Bacillati > Actinomycetota > Actinomycetes > Micrococcales > Dermabacteraceae > Brachybacterium > Brachybacterium sp. AOP42-C2-15. The sequence goes on along the minus strand of NZ_JBQSWK010000019.1, from coordinate 10,987 downwards.
GGCTCGCGGGACTCGCGGGAGCCGCGATCGCCGGAGCGGTCATCGCCCGAGAGCTTCGAGGGAGTGAACTCCTCTTCCTCGGATGCGGAGCCGGGGCCTTCATCGCCGACGGTCATCGCGCCGAGCACCGCGGCCAGCTCGAGCGGGTCCATGCCCTGTTCGGTGAGGAACTCGCCGATCAGCTCGCGGTACAGCTCCAGCCGACCGCGCTCGATGCGCTCGGGGACCTGCTTCAGCAGAGAGGCCAGGCGGTGCTTGGAGACGTCGCGCGGCGACGGGATCACAGCTTCCGCGAGGGTCTGCTTGGTGGCCCGCTCGATGTTCTTCAGCTGGCGCCGCTCGTGGGGGCCGATGAAGGTCAGCGCCTCGCCGGTGCGGCCGGCGCGGCCGGTGCGCCCGATGCGGTGCACATAGGACTCGGCTTCCTTGGGCACGTCGAAGTTGACGACCAGACCGATGCGCTCGACATCCAGGCCGCGGGCGGCGACATCGGTCGCGACCAGCACCTGCAGTGAACCGTCGCGCAGCCGCTCGACGATCTTCTCGCGCTCCTTCTGGGGCACATCACCGCTGATCGAGGCCGCGATCAGTCCGCGGGCCACCAGGGCCGAGCCCACCTCTTCCGCGGCGGCGCGGGTGCGCACGAAGACGATCGCCGCCTCCGCCTCGGAGGTCGCGAGCACCCGGGCCAGAGCGCCGGTGCGGTGCCGGAAGGGCACCACGGCGTAGGACTGGGTGACGCTCTTGACCGTCGAGGACTGCGGGGACACGCTCACGCGCACCGGGTCCTTCATATGGGTCTGGGCCACGCGCTGGATGGCGGAGGGCATGGTCGCCGAGAACAGCGCGACCTGGCGGCTGGCGGGGGAGTGGGAGAGGATCTCCTCGACGTCTTCCGCGAAGCCCATCCGCAGCATCTCGTCGGCCTCATCGAGCACCGCGAAGCGGATGGTGTCCAGGCGCAGGTTGGTGCGACGCATGTGGTCCATCACGCGGCCGGGGGTGCCGACGACGACCTGCGCACCGCGGGCGAGTGCACGCTCCTGCGGGCCGTAGGGGGAGCCGCCGTAGAGCGCGACCACGTCGAGGCCTCCGATCGAGGTGGCGAAGGACGCGATGGCGTCGGCCACCTGCATCGCCAGCTCGCGGGTCGGGGCGAGCACGAGGGCCTGCACCTGACGGAGGTTCGGGTCGATCGCGGCCAGCAGCGGCAGGCCGAAGGCGGCGGTCTTGCCGGTTCCGGTCTGGGCGACGCCGATCACATCGCGACCCTCCAGCAGTGGCGGGATCGCCTGGGACTGGATGGCCGACGGGGTGGTGAAGCCGAGCTCGTCGACGGCGCGGCGCAGCGGTGCCGGCAGGGCGATGTCATCGAAGGTGGGGCCGGCGGGGACCTCAGCCTCGGCGGCGGCGGGGGCCTCAGCAGCGGAGGTCTCGCCTTCAGCAACGGGGGCCTCAGAAACGGGGGCCTCAGAAACGGGGGCCTCAGCAACGGGGGCTTCGGTTTCGGGGGCGGCGGCCTCGGTGGCCGGCGCGGTGGCCTCGGCAGCAGGCGCGGCGGCTGCGGCCTCTTCGACGGTGGCGTCGACGTTCTCGGGCGCAGCAGCAGGGGAGGTTTCAGTCATGGTGTCCTTCGACAGTCAGGGGGTGAACAAGCCCTAACGTGTCGCAGGGCGTGATTGCCCATTCATTGGGCGTGGGCGCCCTACATCTCGCGCTACGAGGATCATGCGGTGGCATGATGCGGCTCAGGCGAACTTGGGCGAAAACAGACTTGCGATCTCGCAGGTCGGACCATCGTCGAGTCTACGGGCGTGATGGCCGGTGCGACAGTGCTGCGGTGGCGAGATCCCTCACGCTGCGCGGTAGGCTGAGCAGTCCACGCGATCTGCGTGATGGCCGCCGCGTGCTTCCGAGCATGACGGTGCCGTGACCTGTTGACCCCTTCAGAAGGACACCTCGTGCTGCGCACCCATACCGCCGGTGAGCTCCGCCAGGAGCACATCGGACAGACCGTCACCCTCACCGGCTGGATCGGCCGTCGCCGTGACCACGGCGGTGTGACGTTCCTCGATCTGCGCGACGCCGGCGGCGTCACCCAGGTGGTGGTGCGTGAGGACGAAGCGATGCACCTGCGCAATGAATACGTCCTGAAGGTCGTGGGCACGGTGGGCAAGCGGCCCGAGGGCAATGAGAACCCGCTGCTGCCCACCGGCGAGATCGAAGTCACTGCGGAGAGCGTCGAGGTGCTCAGCGCCTCTGCCCCGCTGCCCTTCCAGCTCGACGAGCACAGTGAGGTGGGCGAGGAGGCGCGGCTGCGCTACCGCTATCTCGACCTTCGGCGCCAGGGACCGGCCAAGGCGCTGCGCCTGCGCTCGGACGTCAATCGTGCCGCTCGCGACACCCTTCTGGACCAGGGCTTTCTCGAGGTCGAGACCCCGACTCTGACCCGTTCCACCCCGGAGGGCGCTCGCGACTTCCTGGTGCCTGCGCGGCTCGCCCCGGGCTCCTGGTACGCGTTGCCGCAGTCTCCGCAGCTGTTCAAGCAGCTGCTCATGGTCGGCGGTGTCGAGAAGTACTTCCAGCTCGCGCGCTGCTACCGCGATGAGGACTTCCGCGCCGACCGCCAGCCCGAGTTCACGCAGCTGGACGTCGAGATGAGCTTCGTGGATCAGGAGGACGTGATCGCCTTGGCCGAGGAGATCCTCACCGCAGTCTGGGCCAAGGGCGGCCATCAGATCACGACGCCGTTCCCGCGGATCACCTACGCCGAGTCGATGCGGCGCTACGGCTCGGACAAGCCGGATCTGCGCTTCGACCTCGAGCTGGTCGAGATGACCGAGTACTTCCAGGACACGCCGTTCCGGGTGTTCCAGTCCCCGTACGTCGGCGCGGTCGTCATGGCTGGCGGGGCGTCCCAGCCTCGCCGCCAGCTCGACGCCTGGCAGGAATGGGCCAAGCAGCGCGGCGCCAAGGGTCTCGCGTACGTCCTGGTCCAAGAGGACGGCTCCCTCACCGGGCCGGTCTCCAAGAACATCTCCGAGGCGGAGAAGGCCGGGCTGCTCGACGCCACCGGGGCCACCCCCGGTGACTGCATCTTCTTCGCGGCTGGCGAGGCCAAGTCCTCGCGCGCACTGCTCGGCGCCGCTCGCGCCGAGATCGCCGAGCGTCTGGGCCTGATCGATCACGACGCCTTCGCGTTCGTCTGGGTGGTCGACGCCCCGATGTTCGAGCCCGCGGCCGATGCGCGCGCCGCCGGCGATGTCGCGGTGGGAGAGGGCTCGTGGACCGCGGTCCACCACGCCTTCACCTCCCCGAAGCCGGAGTTCATGGACTCCTTCGACACCGACCCGGGGTCTGCACTGGCCTACGCCTACGACATCGTGTGCAACGGCAACGAGATCGGTGGCGGGTCGATCCGCATCCACGACCAGTCCGTGCAGCAGCGCGTGTTCAAGGTCATGGGCATCGGTGAGGAGGACGCGCAGGAGAAGTTCGGCTTCCTGCTGGACGCCTTCCAGTTCGGCGCCCCGCCGCACGGCGGCATCGCCTTCGGCTGGGACCGCATCGTCGCCCTGCTGGCGAAGGAGGACTCGATCCGCGAGGTCATCGCCTTCCCCAAGACCGGCAACGGCTACGACCCGCTGACCGCGGCTCCCGCGGCGATCACTCCGCAGCAGCGCAAGGAGGCCGGCGTCGACGCCAAGCCCGCCGTGCGCGAGGAGAAGGCGAAGACCCAGGCGGCCCCCGAGGCCACCGACGCCTGAGCAGGCAGACGCACGACAGAACGGCCGACGCGAGAGATCGCGTCGGCCGTTCTGCCGGGTGGCCGTTCCGTCGTGCAGTCGTTCTCCCGTGCGGTCGAGAGGCCGTCCCGCGGTGCGGTGCCTCTGCGGCGCGGTCCGGGGCGGCTCAGATGCCGCGTGGAGTCCGGCTCAGCGCGGCTGCTCACCATGCTTGATCTGCGGGCGGGGGAGACGGAACCGGCGGATCTGGATCGCGCGCATGATCCCGTAGCCCACCAGGCCCTGCTGCACCTCGCCGAAGCGCTCGGTGAGCTCGCGTCGCAGCCGCTTCCGCAGGAACAGCGAGTCGACCACGCACAGGGCGATACCACCCCAGAGCACCACGATCATGCCGGTGCTCAGCAGCGTCGTGAGATCGGGGCGGATCAGTGGCAGCACGAGAGCCACGAGCATGAAGATCAGGGCGATCGGGAAGAAGAGCTCGGCGATGTTGCGTCGCGTGTCGACCACATCGCGCACGAAACTGCGCTGCGGCCCCCGATGCTGGAGCGGCATCTTCTTCTCATCGCCGGTCATCAGCGCCTGCTGCGCCTCCATGCGCTCCTGGCTGGCCTTCTCCCGATCACGACGGCGGGCCTCCTTGCGGTCGTCGACCACCAGCGGCCTGCGACGAGCGGCCTCGGCCTCCTTGCGGCTGCGGGTGGGTCGCCCTTTGGAGCCGGGACGCGCGTTCAGCGGTGCGGGCTCAGGGTTCGGGGGAGTCTCAGACTTGCGGAAGATCACCAGGGCAGTCTAGGCGACGTCTCCTGGGACCCGTCCCGGCGTGAGCAGTCACATCGCGCCGTCACTTCGGCACGGGGGAGCCCCGGCGGTACGGTGACGTCCATGAGCACTCCTGACCATTCCCTCCGGCACTCTGCCGCCCCCGGAGACCCCGACGAGGTCGCAGCGCTGCGCGCACGTCTCGAACCGCTGCTCCCGGCCGCGATCGATGATCTGAAGGACCTCGTCCGCATCCCCTCGATCGCCTTCGACGGCTATGACCGCGACCCGGTGCAGCGAAGCGCCCAGGCAGTCGCCGAGCTGCTGCGCGGCGCCGGCCTGGCCGAAGTGAGCATCGAATCGGTCGACGGTGGAAGCCCCGCGGTGATCGGCCGCACGCCTGCCGCCGCTGGCCGGCCCACCGTTCTGCTCTATGCCCACCACGATGTCCAGCCCACTGGCGACCTCTCGGATTGGACCAGCCCGCCCTTCGAGCCGGCCGAGCGCGATGGTCGGCTGTACGGCCGCGGCGCCGCCGACGACAAGGCTGGTGTGATGGCTCACGTCACCGCGCTCCGCCTGGTCGGCGAGGAGCTCGCCGCCGAGGGCGTCGGGGTGACAGTCTTCATCGAAGGCGAGGAGGAGGCGGGCTCACCGACCTTCCGTCCCTTCATCGAGACCTACCGGGATCGTCTCGCCGCCGATCTCATCATCGTCGCGGATTCCGCGAATTGGGCCGTGGGCACTCCTGCCCTGACCACCAGCCTGCGGGGAGTGGTCGATCTCGTGGTCGAGGTGCGTGCGCTGGACCATGCCGTCCACTCGGGCCTCTTCGGTGGTCCGGTGCTGGACGCCCTCACCCAGCTCTCCCGGCTGCTTGCCACCCTGCACGATGCGAACGGCGAGGTCGCCGTCGAAGGGCTGATCCGTGCAGCGGACCCGACGGTCGAGATGGACGAGACCGACTATCGCCGGGACGCGGGTGTGGTCGACGGGCTCGAGCTCTCGGGCACCGGCTCGCTCACCTCGCGCCTGTGGACCAGGCCCGCGCTGTCCGTGATCGGGATCGACGCGCCGAGCGTGCGAGATGCCTCGAACACTCTGGTGCCGGTCTCTCGGGCCAAGGTCTCGCTGCGCATCCCGCCGGGCGAGGACCCAGATGCGGCGATGGAGGCACTGGTCACGCATCTGGAGAGGCACACGCCCGCCACCGCACAGGTCACAGTGCACCGCGGCGAACGGGGCAAGCCGTACAGCGCGCGCCAGGAGTCCGCGGCCATGGACCTCGCCCGCGACGCCTTCGCCCGTGCCTGGGACACGCCGGCCGTGGATACCGGGCTGGGGGGATCCATCCCCTTCATCGCCGACCTTCTCGAGGTGTTCCCTGAAGCAGAGGTGCTGGTCACCGGAGTCGAGGACCCCGAGTCCAGAGCTCACGGAGTCGATGAATCCCTCCACCTCGGCGAGTTCGCACGAGTGTGCCTCGCCGAAGCGCTGCTGCTGCGCAGCGCCGGCTCCCTCGACGGGCGGACCAAGTGAACACCTCTGGCCAGCCCTCCGGCGGTGGGAGCCCCACCGTCTCGCCCCTGATGATCCCGCTCCTCTTCCTCGGGATCATCATCGGCTTCATCGCCGGCTACTTCTTCGTGTGGTGGGGGCTCATCGCGGTCATCGCCGTGCTCGTCGCAGCGGCGTCGATGGTGCTGACCGGGCGCAGCCGGGACGGGGCCACCGGCGCGGTCGCGGGCGTGGTGCTGGGATACGCGGGAGTGATCCTGCTCGCGCTCTTCCGCGGGGTGCTGTGAATCAGCGGCGAGCTCGATGCACGCCCGTCCCGGGCACCGGGGCCGAGGGTGTGGCGGATCGCCGGGACCTCCACCCCCCGTTCGGCAGCGCCGAGGCGTATCCTGGCTGGACACGAGCTTCGAGGAGGAACGCATGACCACGCCCACCACTGAGCGCCCGACTGCGGCGCACGACGTCACCCTCACCTCCGGCGCTGCGCAGAAGGTGACCACGCTGCTGGAGCAGGAAGGTCGGGACGACCTCCGCCTGCGGATCGCAGTCCAGCCCGGCGGCTGCTCCGGACTGATCTACCAGCTCTACTTCGATGAGCGCCTGATGGACAACGACCAGGTCGTCGAGTTCGACGGCGTCGAGGTCATCATCGACAAGATGAGCAGCCCCTATCTCTCCGGTGCGGTGATCGACTTCGCCGACACCATCGAGAAGCAGGGCTTCACGATCGACAACCCCAACGCAGGCAGCTCCTGCGCATGCGGCGACTCCTTCAGCTGAGTCCCCTGCGGAGCGGTCCCGCCCAGAGGCGGGGTACGTCCCGGATGAGACGGGCCCGGCCCGGTGACGATCAGGTCACCGGACCGGGCCTGTTTTCATGTGACCGCAGCAACCTGCAGATCACGGACCGGTCACGGAGCCCTGGGCAGGGCGCTCTGCGGCGAGTCGAGGTGGCCTCACCACCTCCGAAAAGCCGTATGATGACAGCGTGCCGTCAAGTGGCGGGCCCCCGTGGCCGGTCACGGCCTTCTCCTCGTGGGGAGGGCGCGGCACTGTGGGTATGTACCGCCCATATAAGTACCAGCTCCGCACCACGGGGCCGGGGAGAGCCAGTGTGCTCGCTCCGGAGTCGCGGGTGGAGACGACGAGCGGAAGGTCATCCTCTGTGATCCCCCAGGTTCCTCAGCGCGCGCGGCGTGGACGCCGTGCAGCAGCAGCAGGCCTCGCCTTGGCCACTCTGGTCCTCGCGGGCTGCACCCAGGCGCAGCAGCGCGGGTTCTTGCCCGGTCGGGAAGATGGCCAGGAGGTCACCAGCCAGACCGAGCGCATCACGAACCTCTGGGTCGGTTCCTGGACCGTGCTGGTCCTCGTCGGCCTCATGATCTGGGGCCTCACGATCTGGTGCGCGATCGCCTACCGCCGTCGCAAGAATGACACCGGCTTCCCGGTGCAGCTGCGCTACCACGTGCCGCTCGAGCTGATGTTCACGCTCGTTCCGGTGGTGATGGTGCTGACCTTCTTCTACTTCACGCAGCGTGACGCCCGCGAGATCGAGATGCATGTCGCGGAGCCGGACTACACCGTCAACGTGGTGGCCAAGCAGTGGAGCTGGGACATCAACTACGTGGACCAGAACGTCCACGAGCCTGCGGGCATCCAGTCCTTCGCGACCGGCGAGGTGGATGCCGACGGGGATGACGCGGCCGCCGATGCGCTGCCCACGCTGTACCTGCCCGTCGGTCAGTCCGTCGAGTTCCGACTCGACTCGCGCGACGTCGTCCACTCGTTCTGGGTCGTGGACTTCCTGTACAAGAAGGACATGATGCCGGGGTACACCACGAGCTTCCAGGTCACCCCGACCACCGAGGGAACCTACGCCGGCAAGTGCGCAGAGCTCTGCGGCGAGTACCACTCGGACATGCTGTTCAACGTGGTCGTCGTCTCCCAGGAGGAGTTCGACGCGCACATGGAAGAGCTGCGCGAGCAGGGCAACGAGGGTCAGCTGGGTGTCGACCTGAACCGCAACCACGAGGAGTGGAGCATGCGAGAGAAGCATGATGACGCCGGTCCTCGCTACACCGAGGAGACCGTCTCCACCGGGACCGAGGGAGAGAACGAGTGAGCACCGAGACCACCGCCGCACCGAGCACCTCGGTGGCCGGACGGTTCCAGGAGGAGCGGCCGACCAATCTCGGCACGCAGATCTTCAAGCTCCTGACCACGACCGATCACAAGTTGATCGGCATGATGTACATGGGCATGGCCTTCGCCTTCTTCGGCTTCGCGGGTCTGCTCGCCCTCGGCATCCGCACCGAGCTCTGGGAGCCCGGCCTGCAGGTCGTGGTCTCCAAGGATCAGTACAACCAGCTGTTCACCATGCATGGCACGATCATGCTCCTGATGTTCGGCACCCCGCTGTTCAACGGCTTCGCCAACTACCTGGTGCCGTTGCAGATCGGTGCCGTCGACATGGCGTTCCCGCGCCTGAACATGTTCGCCTTCTGGATCACCGGCTTCGGCTCGCTGATCGTCGTCTCCGGCTTCCTCACCCCGCAAGGAGCTGCCTCCTTCGGCTGGTTCGCGTACGCGCCGCTGTCGGACACCACGTTCTCCCCGGGCCTGGGGGGTGATCTCTGGGTCTTCGGACTTGCCTTGCAGGGATTCGGTACCATCCTGGGCTCGGTCAACTTCATCACCACGATCCTGTGCATGCGCATGCCGGGCATGACCATGTTCCGCATGCCGATCTTCACCTGGAACACGCTCATCACTGCGGTGCTGGTGCTGATGGCGTTCCCGCCGCTGGCCTCCGCACTGCTGGCGCTGGGCGCTGATCGCCGTTTCGACGCGAACATCTTCGACCCGGCCAATGGCGGACCGGTGCTCTGGCAGCACCTGTTCTGGTTCTTCGGCCACCCCGAGGTGTACGTGCTCGCGCTGCCCTTCTTCGGCATCGCCTCGGAGATCATCCCCGTCTTCTCGCGCAAGCCGATCTTCGGCTACAAGACCCTGGTGGGTGCGACGATCTCCATCGCCGCCCTCTCTGTGACCGTGTGGGCGCACCACATGTACACCACCGGTGCCGTGATGCTCGACTTCTTCGCCTTCATGACAATGCTCATCGCAGTGCCGACGGGCGTGAAGTTCTTCAACTGGGTCGGCACGATGTGGCGAGGGTCGTTGACCTTCGAGACGCCGATGCTGTTCACCCTCGGCTTCCTGACCACCTTCATCTTCGGTGGTCTGACCGGCGTGATCCTGTCCTCGCCGGTGCTGGACTTCCACATCTCCGACACCTACTTCGTGGTCGCGCACTTCCACTACGTGATGGCCGGCACCGTGGTCTTCGAGATGTTCGCGGGCTTCTACTTCTGGTGGCCGAAGATGTTCGGCTACAAGCTCAGCGAGGGGATCGGCAAGCTGCACTTCTGGCTGCTGACCATCGGCTTCCACATGACGTTCCTCATCCAGCACTGGCTGGGTGTGGACGGCGCCCCCCGCCGCTACGTGAACTACCTCCATGAGGACGGCTTCGACTGGATGAACCAGATCTCGACGGTCGGCGCCTTCATCATGGGCGTCTCCACCCTGCCCTTCCTGCTCAACGTGGTGCTGACCCACGTCAAGGGCAAGAAGGTCGAGGTCGACGACCCGTGGGGCTACGGCGCCTCGCTCGAGTGGGCGACGTCCTGCCCGCCGCCGCGTCATAACTTCCATTCCCTGCCCCGGATCCGCTCCGAGCGTCCCGCCTTCGATCTCCATCACCCGGAGGTCGCTCTGCAGGACCACATGCTCGCTGAGGAGCCCGCCGCGAACCCGAGGACCAACTGACATGAGAGCAACGGCAAAGATCTTCTGGATCCTGGCGGTCTTCTTCCTGATCGTCGCGATCGCTTACGGCTTCCTCACCGCGCGCTACGAGCCTCTGGGCCTCGAGCCGGTCGGTTTCCCGGCGCTTCTCGGCCTGACGGGTCTGTCGGTCATGATCGCCATGGCGACCTCCCTGGCGGTCAAGAAGAACTACCTCGGTGCCTCTGACGAGCTGGACGGCGAGGTCGCCGACGACGCCGGCGTACAGGGAAGCTTCTCCCCGTACAGCTGGGCGCCGCTGTGGGCCTCGCTCGGCGCCGCGCTCTGCTTCCTAGGGGTTGCCGCCGGTTGGTGGATCTTCGCCTTCGGCGTCATCTTCGCCATCTACGGGATCCTCCTGTGGGTCATGGAGTTCTCGGTGGGCCAGCACGCACACTGATCGATCGCGCCCGCATCCCTGCTCAGGGACGGGCAGCTGAGGGCCCCGCATCGTGTCGACGATGCGGGGCCCTCTTCTCGTCGTCTGCGGCTGTGCCTGCGCCTGCGCCAGTGCCTGCGTCTGTGCTCTGCACCTTGGGCGGGCGCACGGCCTTCCGGCGGTGCTGCGCGCCCTGCTCACCCCTGCGTCGCCGTGGAATCCCGCTGAGGCTGCGCCGTGCTGTCGGATCCCGATGCGGGACCCGCGGAACCTGTACGCGATCTCCGGGCTGCTGCGTCGCGGTCGATGAGTTCTGCTGCTGTCGGGGAGCGTGGATTCCCCTGGGACTCCCGGATGTGCACTGGTGAAGCGATGGCGAGCGTCATCAGCGGGGAGAAGGTGCCGCGATGGCACCGCCTCGAGATGCTCCTGACCGTGGGGCTGTAACAGCAACTACAAATGATTTCGGCGATAGTCGCGACGGTCGGCGTGGAATCGCCGACGTCAGAGCACGGTGGCTCTGCTCCAGCGGCTCGGGCGGCTTCAGCGACGCGGGTGCCGACACCGGCCCGGGGAACTGACGACCTGGCCGTCCGGACAGGACAACACCACAACCCGAGCGGCTGGCTTCTGCCGGCCCTACAGTGATGGCGCTCATCGATTTTCCCCAGAGTTGCTCGGTGAACTTCCCCGGGTCGCGGGGTTAGGTTAGCCGAGGTTCGTGCCGGTCGTG